>JAGHSR010000142.1 GCA_018065765.1 Candidatus Colicola coprequi | reverse complement strand
GATTTTGTGATGCAAAGGTAAAGACTTTTGGAAATATATGCAAGAACGCGAAGATATATAATCAAAACCGTATCAAATCGCGTTGATTTGATACAAAAACTAAGGTCTATTGGTCAAAAATGACCTTTGCGAATGTATAGCGTAGCAACATCAAAAACCGTGTCATATCACAGAGGTATGACACGGATTGATAGTAATTGTGGTAAATTATACCTCTTCTTACAGAAACAAAGGTAGGAAGATGGACATTATGGTTTGAGGCAACTAATAGGCACAACATACACGCCATCTTCTTTTCGTTGATACGCATATTGTCCTACGCCTGTTAAAACCATAAGAAAGGAAGGAGCATACATCTTATTTGTGTCTATCTTTTTTGCCAATAAAGTAAGATTCTTTGCACCTTCTTCGATTAAAGTTTCACCCCCTAATTTGATTTCGATTAAGCCATAATGCCCGTTTCTTAGATGTAACACACTATCACATTCCAACCCATTATTATCACGGTAATGATAGATGGTTCCGTCTAACGCATCTGCATACACACGCAAGTCCCGAACAGCCATGGTTTCAAAAAACAACCCAAGCGTATTAAGATCTTTCATTAAATCATTCGGACCTAAACCTAAAGATGCTGTTGCAATACTTGGATCCACAAAATAACGTGTATTTGTTGTACGGATAGCGGCTTTGCTGCGCAGATTAGGATTCCACGCTTCCATATCTTCAATTACAAAAATTTTGCGTAGTGCATTTAGATAAGAAAGAATAGTTTTATCGCTTAATGGCTTATCTTCATTAGCATTTAGGTCTGCTGCAATTGTTCCATTAGTAGCCTGAGTTGCTTGATGACGAGCGTAACTGCGCAACAATTTTCGCGTATTTGTTTCACTGCGGTCTATGAAATCCACTTCTGTAATCTCCCTTGTTGCCACGGCATCTACATAGTTGTATGCTTGCTGCAGAGCAGCCCTTGGTGATTTGCCAATACATTTAGGCCAGCCACCTCGACAGATGAGATAACATAAATCACTCAAACTTAAGCTTTTAGACTCTTCTGCCTTAAATTCGTGATTGAAGATTTGTCGTAAAGATAATGCGCCATTGCTATCTCCAGACTCATATAATGACATTGGACGCATACGCACCCACGCCACTCTTCCCGTTCCAGTATGCCCTAACAAAGATTGATCTATTGGTTGAGCACTTCCTGTCAATATGAATTGCCCATCTTCTCCACGACGATCTACCACAAATCGGCACGCATCCCAAATCGAAAGTGCTTTTTGCCACTCGTCTACCAATCGGGGTGTAGTCCCATCCAACAATTTATAGATATCAGTTTCTGCCAATTGTAAATAGTCTGTTTTTCGCTCAGGATTATCCATAAAAATTACACTTTTGGCTTGTTGCAAGGCAGTAGTTGTCTTGCCGCACCATTTAGGTCCTTCAATCAGTACGATACCTGCTGCTTCTAATTGTAATTCAAGCAATTCGTCTGCAATGCGTTTCCGATATTCCATATATTATTTCCGAGTTTGAAGACTTTTCACTTCCGAGTTTGAAGATTTTTTACTTCCGAGTTTGAAGATTTTGAAATCGACTGCAAAGGTACAAATAAATTTTTGTTCTCGCAAGGGTGTGGGCATTATTTCTCGGATATTTTTGTTTACTATTATTAGTTTACTAGATCTATACCGTTACGCACGTGTTCGGAAAGATGTTCAAAAGATACATTTTGTGTGTTGCGCGACCGAAAAGTGACGAAGAACCTACATACTCTGCTATTGAGTTTGGGAAGATGGGATTAGACATTCATTTTGGGTAGGTAGCCGGAGCGCATGGCTTCGGTGATGAGATTGGTGGTTTGGGATGACATACAATATAGACGTCTTACCATGTCGGCAGAGAGAAGATGGAATTGCGATATTTCTCTATATCCTCCTGAGAAACTACGCCTTGCCCGAAGAGATACGCTTTTGCCAGCGGGACAGTTGCTTCTACTTTGCCCCCTTGGTGGGCTTCTTCGTAACAAGCCACAGCCTGCGCCCATGTAGCTGTATCACCGGCATAGATTTCTCCTAACATAAAGAGCGCATCCACGTTGTGACGTTTGGCTGCTGACTGATAATACTCAAATGCCTGTTCCAAGTTACCCTCGGCTTCGGCGGCTCGTCCTTTTTGATAATTACTTCGTCCAATGGCGGGCGGGATAGTGAGTGCCCCCGTTGTGACTAATGCTGCACCTCCTACGCTAAGTAGGGTGATAAGAAGATTTTTGGTCATAATATTGTCGGTTAATTGGTTAATATTTTTGGCAAAAATAATGCTTTTTGTTTTAATCGCCGAAGGATGTCAAAATTATTTTCTAATCTGTATCAAAAGCAATTTTTTTGATACAAAAATGGTTAATTTATCTCAAATCATTTGGTAAATGCAAAAGAAGTCGTAACTTTGCAGCTGCTTTTTTGAGTCGTCGCAAACCAAATAGGGATATAACGAACAAAAACCACCATAAACCCCTTGAAAAGGATGGGTACTAAAGGCACCTAAATGCTATGAGTCCATGATTTTCCATGAAAACGAGTTTTCCTGTAGAAATCCTGTCCTCACACCTTCCCCTCCTCCAGAGGATATCATCCTCTTCAAGGCGATAAACAGAAATAAAAACTAATAGGTGTCAAGAATGCAGAGAATGTTTATATCCGGTTTATCGTCTTGCGATTGATGCTAACCCGATAGGGTGATGATGTAGATGGCTAAAAATATCTGGATGCTTGCATATAAGGATTTTTAGACAGCGACAGCATCAATGGCTTACAAAGACAGAACATCAATCACAAGAGGTGGATTGCGGTTTTTTGTTAAAAACAATTAGTTATATAGCAAGTCCAATTCGTTAAGATTATGACACAAGAACAAATTAACGCCTTGCAGGTGGCTATCGAAAACAATTTCTTTATGCCTAATCATTCCCAATTAGCCAACGTGCTGGGCTACAAAGGAAGAATGGTTTTTACGCGTTTTCTCAACGACCAAGTCAATCGCAACGCCTTTGACCGCTTGTGGGAGAAAATCAAGTATTCGTTTGATACGAACGATGCCGTCATGCTGTATATTCCTGAACTGTGGGATTTATCAGAGAGCATGGCACAGGGGATTCGAAAGGAGCAATTCGTTGATTTGGTGCAGCATAAACACATGAGCGAGGTGCCGGAGAACCTGCGCGTGCGCTTGGATGCGCTATACAAAGAAGACTACCTGCTGTATAGTTATGCTTTGGCATTGTTCTATGCCAAAGTAGCCGGCTGCAACCCCAACGAAATGAAAGGGGTGATGGCGTTGGTGGAGGTTATTCAACAAGTAGATGTTGTGCTATTCAAACAATATCCCGAAGAGTTTTCGGCGCATAAAGTGGCAGTGGATTTGATTACGTTGGTGCAGGAAGTATCATCGCCCGGGTGGTACAACCTGATGCATACCATAGGAATCATTATCTGCTACTACACGCACCCTCTGTATTTGGACGAACGTATATCCAAAGACTATCGCACTATGCCGTTTGGCGAGGACAGTTATTGGATAGCAGTTGATCGGTTGACGGTGGACAATGCACAAGGCACGGTGGGGGTTGACAATGCACCATGCACGATGTGGTTACTGGAGCCATATGATGATGACAGAGGCATTTTTAATGTGCTGCAAATCGAAGCGGATCTATCTCAACCCGTGCAAGACAAGCAATGCGTGTTTCAGCGTTGGGGATTCTTTAGTAGCGAAGATAGTATGCGCTGTGCTATTCCTCAAGGAACTAAAATGCTCCATTCGGCATATTATGCTTTTGCATGGGATGAGACAGATAAGACCCTGCAATTTGAGTTACAGAAGCAGCGTAGCAGCAAAAGCCCTATTATGCTGCCCCAAACGCTGAAGATGGTGGACGATAATTCTCCGTGGATGCCGTGGATACAAGCCAATGAGGAGGATATCATGACCTTTTTTCAGACCAAATGTATAGCGGCTTTTGGGTTTATGAACACCGACATAGAAGTGACCGATGTTACCATTAGTAGGCATGTTTTGATATTGCATACCAAACGAGAGGGAGAGACAGAGACACAGCTGTATTCAATAGACATGGAGCAGTATCCGTCCCTAAAAAAGATTACGCCGTGGGATGAGGTGGCTGTATTTAGAAGTCAGACAAATGGTGACTTATATGCGTATTGGTACATGATAGGAGTTAGGGTGAAGTTAGTGTAGCGAGGAGAAAGTAACAATATATGCCCCCTACCCTAGCTTACCATGATTAAATCGCGTGTGAATGGCTCATCTTCGTTCCCCGCAACAAGGATTTTTTTAGATTGTAAAAGTATGTTTTTGTACAAAAATAACTTTTGTAAAAGTGATTTTGGTCGCAAGAGTACTACAAATTTTCCGAATGGGCAAGCGTAGGCAGATTTTTTTTTGCGCAAAGGGGAATTTTCCCCTCCTGCATTAGGGACTTTGGCGCTATGTGCCTGCACATAAGCGACGGAGGGGCAGTGGTTGCGAAAAGAGGGTAATCGCTCGGTGACGTCTCGGAAAAAGTCGCGATTTTGCTCTCTTTTTTCTCGACAGTCTCTCGAGGGTCTCTCGACACTCTCTCGACACTTGACCGACACTTGACCGACAGTTATTCTCTCCCTTTCTTCCCCTTCAGGGGGCTGGGGGGCTTATTCTCTACATTCTCTGCATTCTTGATCTTTGTGCATCTTTCTCGCCCCCCCAAAAACCCTTCTCCGGGTGACATGGTGACAGATAAACCACTTTTCTATAATATATTTTATTTTTCTCTCCCTATGCGGGGGTTAATATACACGTTAGAGAATATCTGCCACCATCTGT
>JAGHSR010000035.1 GCA_018065765.1 Candidatus Colicola coprequi | reverse complement strand
TTGTTATTGTGTCTTAATCTGCTATTTTGCCACAATATAACTGCTCCATCGGGAAATACAAGTCGCGGTTCTTGCCCCACGCTATATTCCCCATATCGTCCAAATAGAATTGCTTAAACTTTTTTTCATCGCAGAAACGATTGTACTGAGGATGCGGGTGTTTCTTAATCCACTCTCCCACATTCACAACCGCCTCGTGCTTATCGTTAAACAATAAACGGACGCTCAAACTGCCTGCATATTCGGCTCTTGTTATGGACAGATACTTTGGCATTATAGTTTTCTTTACTTATCCAAATATATCAGCGTGTGTGCCTGTACCCGTGAACAACAACGTTAATTCCACATCGTTTTGGTCCCATAGCAGCAACCAATCCGGCTGAATGTGACATTCCCAACAAAAATGATATTGTGCATTCAATTTGTGAGCACGATATTTGGCAGGAAGTGTCCCTGTTGTTCGCAAAAGTCCAATGACCTCTGTCAGCAAGTCTATGTTGTATCCTCGCTGTTTGCATTTCTTTACGTTCTTTTGAAACGCGTTAGTATAGTGGACGTTGTACATGATTAACCTAATATCTTGTGGATTAAATCATATTCATCAGCCGCCTGATACACGCGTCCCGCCTTAACATCTTCCAATGATTCGTAGAAACTGCCCTTAGGTTTTTTGGGGAGTTCTATCATTTCAAAAGCATTAGAAGCTCGCATTGCATTCAGCATACTCATTGCCACAACGCTACGCGGATTGTACTTAATGGTCATTGTTGCCATAACACACTTTATTATATTTTTACTTCATCACTTTACCTTGCAGGTCATACTGTTTGTCTTCGCGGAGGATCATCATGCCGCGAGGAGTCAGCAGTTTGCGAGGTAATCGGTTATCCATCACCTTGACATCGGTAATCCCCGTTGTTTTGGTGTAGGTGAACTGAATGGTTGCACCGAATGCCGTATAGACCGCTTGCGAGGTGCGAGCTGCTACGTGAGCGTAGTACACCCCATCCGCCATGTCTTCGAAATCGCAGTAGTTGACTGCAATATCCGTGATTTTGCGTTTGGTGACACCTCCACGTGTCGGGAAAGTCTGTTTGGTGGAAATCTCAAACTTATAGCCATTGCCCGGAACTTGGTCGCAGGTGAGATGGATAGTAGGCGATTCGAGCGTGGCACCGTCTTGCGGGGACGTAATCTGCGGCGATACAAAATCGGTCTTGCCTGTTTTGAACGGCACTACTGCCGAAACGGACGCATCATCGCTCACCGTAGAAACACGGACGAAATACTCGCGTTGGTACCAAAGGGTATTCACGGGCACGGTGTGAGACGTAGCCATCGTGGTAGCCGAATAGGCAAGGTATGATTCCTTGAACGAATTGGCATTGGTGGATATTTCCACCAGATACGTCTCACCGGCACCGGCATTGTCCCACTCAATCGTAGGCGTAACGCTTACGTCGGTTGCGTTGGCTTTAGGACTGATGACCGAGAACGGACGTGTAGTGCATGAGCGAACGCCTGACCAGTCGGACTCAGCGTTGGGCACGTGTGCCATGACGCGCCAGTAGT
>JAGHSR010000079.1 GCA_018065765.1 Candidatus Colicola coprequi | reverse complement strand
ATAATGCACAACGAAAACGAAAGCGATAACCCTTAAAAATACAACAATATGAAATTTAACGTATCAAGTTCCAAGTTGTTTACTCAACTTCTGGCAGTCAGTCGTGTTATAGCTGCCAAAAACAGTATGCAAATCCTTGAGTCGGTTCTTTTTGAACTCAATGGTGACAAACTCTCTCTGACCGCATCGGATGGTGAGACCACTATTTGCACCACTTTGGATGTGGAGAATGCAGAGGGGAACGGCAAAGTGGCAAGCGGAGCTAAACTGCTTCTGGAGACATTGAAGGAATTTCCGGAGCAACCGCTTACCTTCCAAATCGACGATAACAACTTCTCCATGAACATCACCAGCGAAAATGGTACATACAGTTTTGTGGGAGCTAATGGAAACGAATATCCGGAGATGGTAGCCGAAGAGGGAACCAATCAGTTTAATCTTCCTTCCACCACTCTGCTGGATGCTATCAACAAGACCATTTTCTGCACGGCTGACGACGAACTGCGTCCTACCCTGAATGGCATTTATTTCGACATGTCAGAGGATAAAACCACCATTGTGGCTACCGACGCACACCGTTTGGTTCGTTATACTAACAACGCCCTCAAAGCCAATGCCCCGGCTACTTTCACCCTGCCCAAGAAACCCGCTAACCTGCTCAAGAATGTTTTGGGCAAAGAGGCTACGGACGTACAAATCAGTTTTGGACAAAAGAATGTGAAGTTCGCCTTCGGCACAACCATCATCATTTGCCGTCAGATAGAAGGCCGCTACCCCAACTACAACGCCGTCATTCCGCAGAACAACCCCAATCAAGTGATTGTAGATCGTCAGACGATGGTCAATGCCTGCAAACGCGTTGCCGTGTTTGCTAATACCGGCACTTCGCTGCTCAAACTGGCTATCTCCGACAACCAAATCAAGATTTCTGCGCAGGATATAGACTTCTCCACCAGTGCCGAAGAGGTAATCGCATGCTCCTACAACGGCACTCCGATGGCTATTGGATTCAAGGCTCCTTTCTTGATCGAGATCTTGTCTGCTATCGCATCGGCGGATGTCATGCTGCAACTCTCCGAACCCAGCCGCGCGGGACTGGTGCTGCCTACGGAGAATACCGAGAACGAAGACCTGCTTATGCTGCTCATGCCTATCCTGCTGAACGACTAAGAAAGTATATCTCATGATGAAACTACAACTCGAACGCCCGCTCGTCTTCTTTGATTTGGAGACGACGGGTGTTAATATAGCAACCGACCGCATCGTCGAGATCTCTCTGCTCAAAATGTTGCCGTCTGGTGAGTGTGAACCCTGTCGTACTTTGCGCGTCAAACCAACACGACTGACCCCGGACGGATATCCGGAACACGACAAGAACGGACAGGAAATACAAATGCACATCCCGGAAGGCGCTTCAGCAGTACATCATATCTACGATGAAGACCTTGTGAACGAACCCACGTTTGGCGAACTGGCTCCACAAGTGATAGACTATCTGCGCGGATGCGATTTAGCCGGCTACAATAGCAACCATTTTGACGTACCTTTGTTGCAAGAAGAACTGCTCCGTGCGGGAATGGACTACGATTTGCGGGAGGAGTCTAAGTTTATCGACGCGTTTGTCATCTTCCAAAAGCACACTCCCCGCAATCTGACTGCGGCGTACATGCACTATTGTGGCAAGAACCTTGAGGACGCCCACTCTGCCGATGCGGATACGATGGCAACCTATGAGGTTCTTATGGCGCAGATGCAGCAACATGCCGACCTGCCGGCTTCGGTTGAGGCGTTGGCACAATACACCACACAGCAACCTATGGCTGACCTGGCCGGACGTGTTGTTATGGATGAGCAAGGCAGACAGGTTATCAATTTTGGCAAGTACAAGGGACAACCCATAGCACAAGTGTTTGCCACCGACCCGGGCTATTACAGTTGGCTCATGAACAGCGATTTTCCTCTTTATACCAAGCGTGTATTCCGGCAAGTGATGGACGATATCAAGTCGCAACGCCGAGAACAAAGACGACAAGAGCAACACCAACCTGCTACCGATGACCAACTGGAACTCCTTCGCCAACGTTTTGGCAAAAACGAACAAGGTACTTTATTCCCCAAAAAACTCTAACCTCCATTCTCCATTTTGCATTTTGCATTCTCCATTTTGCATTCTCCATTCTCTCCATGCCGGCTTCTCTCACCATATTAGGTTCGGGCAGTGCTATGCCAACGTATCAGAACTCGCCCTCCGGACAGATTGTCACCCTCTGTGACAAATCCTTCCTGATTGACTGTGGCGAAGGGGTGCAACTCACTATGCGCAAGTTGGGCGTTCATACGTCGCGGCTCTATAGCGTCTTCATTTCCCATCTGCATGGAGACCACTGTTTTGGGCTGATAGGGCTGATCTCCACGTTCGGCATGATGGGGCGTACACAACCTCTGCATATCTATGCGCATCCTGACTTGGAAAAATTGCTGCGCCCGCAGATGAACTATTACTGTGCCGACCTACCCTACGAGGTGGTTTTTCATCCTATCAATCCGCGTAAGGAAGAGGTGATTTTTGAGGACCGTACTCTTTCGGTAACTACTATCCCGCTCAAGCATTCGGTGCCTTGTTGCGGTTTTCTGTTCGTGGAGCACCATCGCGGCATACCTTCGCGCAAACGGTACGCGTATTGCTCGGATACTGCCATCAACCTCAAGATGGTGACGCAAATCAAGAATGTCGATTTGCTCTATCACGAGGCAACCTACACGGATGAGCACAAGGCTCGTGCTGCCAAAACGTTGCATTCTACGGCTTTGCAGGCCGCTTCCATAGCCAAACATGCCGAGGTAGGGCAGTTGATGATAGGGCACTATTCGGCACGAATAGAGGATCATCAAGCGTTCTTAACGGAAGCTCAGTCCTTGTTTGAAGACACAATCCTCGCCGTAGAAAAACAAACCATCCAATTCTAATATGAATGCAAAAGGCAGAAGGCAATTCTCCATTCTCAATTCTCCATTCTCCATTCTCTAAATGTCCAAGCCAACCATTCAATATATCTGTTCTTCCTGTGGCGCCAAAGCTCCGCAGATGTTAGGACGTTGCCCCGTTTGCGGAGAATGGGGAACGTACGAGGAACAAATCACCAACTCTAAACTCCCCCTTCAGGGGGTCGGGGGGCTCACCACTCTCCATTCTCCATTCTCCATTCTGCCTTCTGCAGGGGGGCTCCCCCCTTCCCGCCTGCAGGAAATAGAGCCCCAGGCAGAAACACGTATCGACTTGCATTGCGGCGAACTCAATCGCGTGCTGGGAGGAGGATTAGTGCCCGGCAGTCTGATCCTGCTGGGGGGCGAACCCGGAATAGGCAAATCTACATTAGCACTGCAGGTCTTGATGAGGTTGGGAACACAAAAAACACTCTATGCCAGTGGCGAAGAGTCTATCCGACAACTCAAACTGCGGGCTGAACGATTAGCCGGCAAACCCGAAAACCTCTACATCATCAGCGAAACATCACTGGAAACCATCCTTCAACAAGTCACCGAACTGAAACCGGAAATAGTCGTTGTTGATTCCATACAAACCATCGGAACCCAAGCCATCGACGCAACGATTGGAAGCCTTAGTCAGGTGCGCGAATGTGCTGCGCGTATTCTTACCTTTGCCAAAGAAACGAATATACCTTTCCTTATCGTAGGACATATCAACAAGGAGGGATCGCTTGCCGGACCCAAAGTGCTGGAGCACATAGTCGATACCGTGCTCCAGTTCGAGGGAGACCAACACTATATGTACCGTATCCTGCGCGCACAGAAAAACCGATTCGGCTCTACTTCCGAATTGGGCATCTTTGAGATGCAACAGGACGGCTTGCGTGAAGTAACCAACCCCAGTGAACTGCTCTTGTCGCAAAACCACGACGGACTCAGTGGCATAGCCATTGCTGCGGCTGTGGAGGGAGTACGACCCCTGCTGATTGAAGTGCAGGCACTGGTCTCTTCTGCCGCATACGGTACTCCACAACGCGCATCCACAGGATTTGATGGACGACGACTCAATATGCTACTGGCGGTGCTGGAGAAAAGAGTAGGCTTCAAATTGCTGCAAAAAGATGTCTTCATCAATATTGCCGGAGGACTGCGGGTGAACGACCCCGCCATCGACCTTGCGGTGTTAGCTGCCGTGCTATCTTCTAATATGGATATCGAACTTCATCCCGGCACTACCCTTGCAGGAGAGGTGGGACTCGCCGGCGAAATACGTCCTGTCAGCCGACTGGAACAACGCATACAGGAAGCGCAAAAACTGGGCTTCCAACGAAT
This sequence comes from Candidatus Colicola coprequi, assembly GCA_018065765.1. Lineage (GTDB taxonomy): Bacteria > Bacteroidota > Bacteroidia > Bacteroidales > Paludibacteraceae > Colicola > Colicola coprequi. The sequence continues at coordinate 17,039 of JAGHSR010000079.1, read as the reverse complement.
CCTTGTCCCAGCAGGACAAAACTATAGCAAAAAAAACCTCACCATCGAAGTCCTACCCGTCAAAAAAGTGGCTGACGCCTTCCGACTACTCTTCAAATAATTGCCTCCTGCCTTTCGCCGTCTGCCTTCTGCATTTTGCATTTTGCATTCTCCATTCCGCCCATTCTTGGGCGGCTCCATTAGCACCTTACGCGGCTCCCAGTGCCGCATACTACGCAACCCCCATTTTAGGATTTCTAGCGCCCGCTTTGCTGCGCTAAAGCGTTCTCTCCCTTGCCCTATGAGGGAAAGGGTCGGGGTTAGGGTCCTCTCCATTTTGCATTGTTCCACGCACCCGCAAAACACGGGTGGATTACGGGTGGATGACGGGTAAATAACACTCCAAATTTCGTGGAACATTTAAGCAATTTTAACATTATTGCACTTTTTTTCGCGAAATTTCTCACTTGTTTTCGATTTTTTTGCCTTACCTTTGCAGCCGCATTCGGAATAGTTCCGGTGTGACGGCTCTTGCCGCCTCATCACCATCTATACCCGACCCGTCACACTACAAGAGCCTGCGAGCAGTTCCTCAACAAGCCAAACGGCAAGAACGAGAACTCACCAAGTGGCTCAAGCAAGAACACAAAAACGACAAAAAGAAAAAAGCAAAGAAAAAGAACCAAAAAGAAAGTAAAGAAAGAAAAAATGTGGAAAACATTTCCAAAACTTTATAAATAAATTTATAAAGTTTTGTTGTTGTTTGGCCTACTTAGATTGCAGCGGGGCAAACATTCACAACGGAGACAAAACAACAAAAAAAAATATTTTTTAATTATGGAAAATCCCTATCGTTCTCCCGAACTAATCAAACAACTAACACACATCGTCGTTTCCGAGTTTGGCTACCTCCACCCGATGGAACTTGTCAAAAAGCAACTGCAATATTGCGAAACCAAACACATCTCCATAGACTACGCTCCCGACATGTTTCGTCGCTTTATGCAGCACGACTACCGCGAACCCGACATCAGCAGTGCCTACCTACGTTCGTTCATTGGGGCACTCATACAAGCCACAGGTGACAAGGCAGTTACGTTCGTCAATTTCATCGAAGACGTCGCCATCGTTGACAACGAAATACACGTCTTCTTCCGACAACAAGCACCTTGGCTCGAACAAACCGCCAAATGGTTCTTCCATAGTTCCAACATCGACCGGCAACCGTTGCAACTCTACAACGACAAAACCATCATCTTCTCCAACAAAGTTTCACACATCTAATCACCAATCACTAATCTCTAGAACAGCGCCAGCGGTCTATAGTAATCTCCATTCAGCATTTTGCATTCTCAATTCTCATTTCTCAATTCTCCATTCCCCTCATGTCCCTCAAAGAACTCATACAACTCATCGCAGGTTTAGTCATTGACCCGCCCGGAGTCATTGACCCTACCGTTCTCGTGGCGTTCGGGGAGATTCTCACGTTTGCCGGCAGCCTTATTGGTATCGACTACCACTACCGCTACCGCTATCCACCAAAACAACCTTAACCCTAAAAATAGTACTCGTCAAACAAACGGCATATTCGTTTCTGTGGCGGGGGACAGTCGAAAAAGTGGACAAATTAGGATTGCAAATACTAATCTGTCCACTTGCGGTTTAACGTGCTGAAAATTAATAACATAAATGTGTGTCTTTCTGATACACATTCTTTATTTGATGACATTTTTCGCAAAAAAGTTTTCATATATCAAAAAAAAACTATAATTTTGCGGACAAATTAGGATTGCAAATACTAATCAGTCCGATTTGTAGTTGCTTTTCGATTTAAAACTGACGAAAAGATGTATAGCAGAATCTTAGAGCAAGATCTATTGCAACTCAGCAAACAATGGGCGGTTATCTCGATAACAGGTCCCAGACAGTCTGGCAAAACAACATTGTGTAAAATGGCGTTCCCAATGTATGATTATGTCAATTTGGAGGAACCGCGTGTTCGCGCAATGGTGGAGCAAGATCCAAAAAGTTTTCTCTTGGCTCATAACAACGGATTGATTGTGGATGAAGCACAATATGTGCCGGAGCTGTTTTCCTATGTGCAGGTTGTGGTGGACGAAAATCCTGCCTTGCGCTATGTGTTGAGTGGGAGCAGCGATTTTCTCTTGATGCAGAATATCACCCAATCTCTCGCCGGACGGGTGGCAGTAAGGCGTTTATTGCCATTGTCTATCCGTGAATTGGGAAATATTGAGTATGTTTCCACCGATGAACTGATGTACAGGGGGTTTTATCCGGCAGTGTGGGGCGATGGCAAATCGCCCGCTTCGGTGTATGACTCTTATCTGAGTACGTATATTGAACGGGATGTAAGGAATATACAAAATATCACCGACTTGAAACTATTCCGTGCTTTTCTGACTGCCTGCGCTGTTCGTGCCGGTAGCGAATTTGTGGCATCGTCTTTGGGTAGTGAACTGGGACTGAACTACAAAACCATACAAAAGTGGATGACTATTTTGGAGGCGTCTTATACGGCGTTTTTGTTGCCGCCATATTTCAAAAATATCGGTAAGCGCCTGACTAAAACCCCAAAAATCTATTTCTACGATGTCGGTTTTTTGTGCTATCTGTTGGGGATTCAAAACGCCCAACATCTAAGTACACACCCTCTGCGCGGTGCCATATTTGAGAATATGGTAGTCGCGGAAATGTTGAAATCTCGCTTTAATGCAGGAGAACGGAGCAATCTGTTCTTTTATCGCGACAAATCACGCGAGATTGATGTCCTACAGGAGTCTGGTCAGGATGTCTATGCCTACGAAATCAAATCTGCCAAACGCATGGATGTGTCTTTCTTTCGCAATATGGATGCGCTACGTGGTATCATGGGCGACAGCATCGTCTCCACGCAGGTTGTTTATGATGGGGAAGAGGAATTAGCAACGAGTCACAACGGATATCGTAATTATCGGACACTATAAAAAACTCCCCTCACCACCTTACACCCCTCTTGCGCGCGCGTAGTATATCTGAAGAACGCGCGCGGGTTAGCGGGTGAGCATGATTTTGATGTTGATACCGGCATTGTCGGACTGCACCGGATACGACGAAGAAATGAGGGGGGTCGTCCCCTCGTGGTCGTAGTAGAACTGCAGATTAATCTTTTGCGACAGCACATAGTCGGCGCTAATCTTGATACCCAGCACTTTGTTGCCGCTGCTGGCTTGGGTGAGGTTCTCCTCCACTTTGCGAAGCAAGGTGGCGATGTTCTTGTAACTGATATCGACATTCAGCTTGAGGTCGTTGCTCACTTTTTTCTGTGCACCATTCTTATTTTTAGCCACAAAATTGAGGTCTTTGACTGTGTATCCGGCTCCGATGACGAACTCGTTGGAGTGTGCCTCCGTAATTTGTACGCTGCTGACATTGAGTGACAGATTGCGTTGTTTGCGGTATTCGGCTTTGAGGTTGAGCGAGTTCTTGAGTGTCATATTAACACCGATAAGCGGCGAGAAATTCTCGGAGAGGGTGACACTGGAGATGTCGTACGCTGCGGATGGCGAAGGAGCACCGGTCACTACATCGCGAGTGAAACCGAGAGTCTTGTCCTGGTCGTCAACACCTACCCACGTGGAGTACGATGAATAAGAACCAATAGCATACTTACACGTGTACGCGTGCGTCAAAGTGATGGTCTTAAAGTGCTTTTTGATAGCAGGAATACGTCCCAGTCCATCGAAACTGACACTCCAGTTAGGCAGCATCTGCAATAGACCCAAGAATGGGTTGAAACTTATCTTCTGAATATCGCGTCCTGTATAGGTAGCGAGGAATGCCGGAACGAGTACATCGGGGCTGTTGCGGTTGACGGTAGCTCCATCTCGTGCTGTATAATGTTTGTTGCGATAGGAATGGTAGTCACTTCCACTCATGAAGCCTTGTTGCGGATAAGCTACACCCTCATAGCGCGCTTGGACGCGCTGAGACATCAAGCGACGATTGTCCAAGAATTGGTCAAATAGCGGAGAAGCAAAGTTATTATTGGCTGAACCAATACGAGCAAACGACGTCCCAATAGCGACTTGGGTGATATTGAACGAACCGGTCATGTTGTCTTGCAGATTGCTGGTACCCAAACTATCCAAACTATAAAGCAGTGAGGATGTGCCTGCATAGTAGCGTTTGCCATTGACTTGCACCTTAAAGCCCGGGAAGGGCTCAAGGGTGAGTTTGACATCGAAGTCCTGCGTCTGTGCTTTGACGGCGGGTTGGCTAACCTCATTGCTGACGCACAACCAACCGTTGTCGTGCGCTCGCTCGATGAAGTCATCCGGTATGAAACCGAAGGCGAAATCCCACCCGGGCGCGTATAGGCTGCCGACGTGTTTCTGACCGAAGAAACCGATCTGCGGAGCAAAACCCGGCACATTCATGGAAGACGTTTGTCGATAGGTGACTTGTGCGCGACGAATCATCGTGCCAAAGTAGGCGGCAAAGTCGCCTATCAGTTGTCCGGCGGTGCGCTGATTAGGGTCTTTGGTGTCAATGCTGACACTCACATTGGTTAGGGTCTTTCGGCTGGAGACAGTGATTTTGTTATTGTCGTTGCTATCCCATTTCACTTGTACGGGTTTACCGTCTTGTGTGGTGGTTACTTTAAGTGTTGTAGAATTGAGAGAGTGCTGTATTTCTACAGGTTCGCCCGCCGGAATACTATCCAATGTTTTGGTAAAGTTTTTAGCCTTGAACGGACGGGACTTACCGCCTCGTGACGAGAAACGCTGGTTGAGTTGTTTCCAATATTTGGACTTACCGTACAAGGTCTCAAGGTTGATTTGCCCATCTGCCTGCCAAGCCGCTGTGCTTCCTACTGTATTACCCAGGTCTTGTCCGACGTTGGAGGTCTGCGCCGTGCGGTTCCATGTGTAAGTGGCGTTGTAACTGGCGTTAGCCGTCAGGCACTCCAGATATGGGATACGGTTGAACGGGACGTTCCACGAGGCAGTGAAAACCTGCTGGTAGGTGTAGGGCGTCCCCCAGGTTCGCATACTCCGTTGTATAGTATCTTTCCAGGCCTCGTAATAGTCGTTGGTGAAGGCGTAGTCTTTGATGATTTCCGGTGTGTAGTAACCCTCGTCAACGGTGGAGTTCATGGCGGTGTGGAAAGTGAACTTCATATTCTTGCTCAGGTCGTACTTGAAATCAAAATTGCGGTCCCAGGTGAAGTCTTTGGAGAATGTGAGTTCCTGCTCTTGGGACTTGCCGTTCTCAGCACCAAGAAAATCGCGCATGCGAAGTTGAGAGAACATACGTTGCATATTGGTCGTGAAACCCCACGACTGCGGGAGGTAGTAGATGTTCAATTCACTGAGGAACTTGATTTTCTTAACTTTCTCCACGGACTTAAACGGCTCCCATGGTTTGGGATTGAATGAATAAGCATAGTTGAACGACCCTTTTTGTTCGGATGTCTGGTCCTTCTCCAATTCGGGCGATTTCTCTATTTGCTTGCTGTAGGAAGCAGAAATCGAGAAATTGCTTGGGTCGTAGAACATGTCCTTTTTCTTGGAATGAATGTCCAACTTGAGGTTCGAGATGGAGAAGTTGATCGCCTCTTTGGTTTTGTTGGACATCGTCTTGACACTATCTTTTTGCGCCTTGTCCGTGTAGGTCTCCAAGTTCTCCGAGAGTTCAATGTCGGTATCAAGCGGGTCGTACTTGGGGGAAGTGGTCTCTTTGGTGTAACTCACGTAGAGAGGCATCTGGAGTTTGGCTTTCTCCGGAATGAGACGCCCTCCCTCGACCGCAGCACTGACCGCAATCTGATAATAATCGTCCATATTGCGATTGAGAACATTGCTCTCAATACTACCGTAGCCCGCCGTTTCGATATGTCCGGCTACATTCACCTGACCAATATCACTCAAACCCAAGGCTGCATTTGCCATCGCTGCCACACCGCCGTCCTCGTTAAATTCGGACATGCGCAACTCGTTAATCCACACCTCACCATTAGCACCACCCACGTCGGTGTTTCCGTGGTTGCGAATGCCAATCATGATGTTTTCCACCGTCTCAAGGGTGGGGTTGCCCATCACAGTAATCTTGTTGTTCGGTCTACCGTTTTCGGTATCGTAAATGGTATAGGGTATCGTATTGCCTACGGTCGTGCTGCCGGCGCGTTTGGCTTTGTTGCGTTCGTTCTTGGCTTGGGTCAGGACCGAGAAGGGGAAGTCGAACATGTTTTCTGCTGGCCATACCTTGAGACGATGGTCAATGTTATTACCATCGTAGATGCCGGATTCGGTGACGGAGAGAGGAATCTCATATTCGTAGTAGTTGTTGACCATGTCCGTTCCCAAACGAATGAAACAACTCAGGTCGCCATCCTTGATTGCCAATACACTGTCGTGCAAAGCCTCCGCATGCACAAACATCTGCAAGCGTTTATAGTTGCGCATGTCGTAGGTGGTGTTCTTGTAAACTGCTTTGGCATCACCGTACTGCAGGTTGTGCACACGCATCACCATAGCTTGTTCGTTTTGCGCAATGAGTTGTGCCTGGCCGGGGTCGGTCTGACGAACTATACCGGGGGGCAGTACATAATTGACCGGCTGACGGTTGCCATTCTCCTCAATGTTGATAGCTTGGACATCCAAAAGCACATCGGCATTGGGTGACTCGGCATTGTATCGGCCGGTGACTGGATTACGGTAGAGACCCTTTGTGTAACTGCGCCACTCGCCGCGAACAAGGTCTAAGGTCGCCATACGAAGGTGAGTCTCTGCTGCAAAACCCGTCATATACAAACGCATGAAACGTATGGATTTGAAGTTGCGAATACTGCCGACTTTTTGGCAATCTTTACCTTTTACCGGTATCTTAAACTGATACCAACGAGCGGTTGCGGATTTGCCGTTCTTGAGAGTAACGGTCGTGACGAGTTCTTCGGCAATGTTCTGTTTACCCACAGCGAGATCGCCCGGGCGAAGAGAAACATGGTACTCGTAGTACTTCTCGTACTCGTTCATTGTGTTATCCTGATTAACATCCTCGATATCGGGCTGGAGCGTCGATGCTGAACCGTAGGTCAGGTTGTTGTCCGATTCGGGTGAGTTGCCTTCGGTGCCGTTGTAGTGTTTATAACGATTGAGAATAGACACCTGTTGTTCATCAAAGTCGTTGCCGCGATAGTAGTGATAGTTGTCACCGGCTGGGTCGTTAAACGGTGAGAAGGGGTCGCTGTTCCATTGGTCGAGGACGGTAAGATTGGTGATTTTTTGTCGGAGAGCACGCACAAAATCACCGTATGGTCTTTGTCCCTGATACTCGTAGAGGAACTCTTGTGCATCACTCAGTCCGTCCAGTCCCACATCTTGTTTTTCGCGCGCGCCCGCCTCGTTGGAGAAGGCAATGGTGGTGCTGGTGGTTTTAGGCACGCGTCCCCAGAAGGTAGTGTCCATTTGAGAGTAGTCATCGTTGAGAGGCAGACCGTGCTCAAAGGCTTTCTTACCATCGCGCAGGATATCCTCGCTGATGTCGCCCAAGTCAATATACAAATCACCGCCTTCGTATCCTTCGTCATTGGTCAGAGTAGGATCCATCATCCAGAACTCAATATACTCGATGTTGGCGGTTTCAAAGTCGGTATTGTCCAGTTTGCGCATCATACCTCCCCAGCGGGAACGAGGGTCTGTGAGTTGTCCGTTCTCGTCAAACTCATCCACGGATATGTTGTACGGGCCACGCTCAGTAGGATAGAAACTGAGGTTGAGCACGCTCAAGCGGGTGTCCTCGTTGGCAAGCACCTCCTTGTTCGGGAAAATCTCCTGCTCGTAGATGGTGCGGGTGCGATGGTCGGACATGGCTTCCACATCGTCCTTGATGTGTTTAGGCGTGTTGGTCTGCGGGTGACCGAAGATAGGATCGACGGTGTACCAAGCGAGCAGGGCACGGTCACGGTTGTATTTGGCATTGTTGCTCTCCTGTGCATCCTTGTGGAAACGTTTGGTTCCACCGGCGTTGTAGGGAGTGGACGCCAGTTTCCAGTAATTGGGATAATGAACATCGATGGCCGTCTTGGTGGACTCAAAGTCGTCTATGTAGGCAGTACCGGCAGAACCGACATCCTTGGTGTGTCCGGGGATGAGGTGGGCAAATTCGGCATTGATCTGGAAAGTGCTAGGTTGGGTGGCTGTAATCCATGGGATCTTATCCAAGAAATTGGTCAACCAATTCATCTCGGTTTTGTAGTTAAGGTTCAGTCCCCAAATGGTGTTGGCAAGCGGTTCACTTCCGGTGTTAACCTTGGTCGTGAGTGGTTTTTCGCGCAGGTGCATAAGTGTATCTCCAACTACGAAATCTTTACTGAACTCATACTCCAAATGGGTCCCGTAGAGGCTTTTGCGCTGCATAGAGAAAGCGGATTGGCTTTCCAGTTTGACATCCACGTTTGTTCCGCTCTCAAGGATACTTTGGTTCAAGATGGTAACGGTTCCCATCGTGTAATCGACGGTATAATCGACGTTTTCCACGAGGGTGGCACCACCGGCTGTCACCTTGACACTACCGCGAGGCACGTTCATCGCGTTGAGGCGAATCTCACTCGAGTTGGTTCCTTTGTATTTGCCTTGTAACGTGAACTTGTTCTTGTCGCTGTTTTCCTGGGCGATGACGAGGGTGGAGTCGTACAGTTCTTGGAAGCAGTATCGCTCCACCAAGGCAGGGTCGTTGTTCAGGCACTTAGCCAAATGACTGCCGAACGGCTCCAACACGGGGAAGATGATACGGCCTGTAGAAGAGACGGCTGTGTACCCCTCAACGTAGTCGAAGCGTCCGTCTGCACTGGGGTTGTTCTTACTATCCAAGCGGTCTAAGTTCATCACGCGCAGGAGTTGTTTACCCTTTTGCGGTCCGTCGGGCAAGTACTGAAGGTCTGTTCCGATGGAGTCGTTGCGGTACATCACGTACAACTCAAACTTCTCACTCGACATACTGGTAGCGCCGAGGTTGTAGATGTTTTTGAGCATCAAATCCCAGGTGCCGTATTTCTCTCCGGGGCGATGGCTGTTATAGGGGTGCGGCGCGTTGTTGCTCGCTTTCAGCATCTTCAGAATGAGAGTCGGCGCTTTGGTTGTCAGTGTATCCACTTTGTCGGTGGAGAACTCGCCAACTTGGTAAACTTGTCCTGCATAAGTGTACTCATACGCCACGGCGAGCACCTCGTCCTGATTGAGGGCTGATTTGAGGGTGATGTAACCCAAGGCGGCATTGAGGGAGTACTCGCCGGAAGTGAGCATGCGAGCGGACTCTACTTTCTCGTAGTCTTCGCCACCGGTGATGTCCCATACAGTGGCTTTGCTTTGCAAAAAAGCGTTGACTTGTTGAATATCGCGCACAGCGGGTTCGCTTTTGATTTGCGAATAAAGACTATTGGCACGGTTGTCCGGCATCATATAGGGAGCAAAACCCGGTGTGGCAGGGAACTGAGAGACATTGAGGATGTGTTGATTGTCGCTTTCACCCAAGTCAGTGAAGGCTATGAGGTTGCGGGCTTGCTCGTAGTTGCCGCGTTTGTTAGTCACCCAAACCTCGATGCGGTTGATGGTGATACCGCTGGACACGTACGGCATAGTCGCCATCGCGGACTCGAACTTATCACGAAAATAGTAGTTAAGAAAAAAGTGCTTATTCTCGTCGTAATTGTCGATATTGACCTCAAACTTGGTCATTTGGGCTCCACCCTCCGAATTAACAGACTGTGATTCACTATTCTGCTGGCTGAGTAAGGCCTGAATGCGCAGTTTGCCGAACTTGAGGTTGGTTTTGATACCAAACAACGCCTGACTTCCGCGAATGAGACTGGAGTTCATGTCCATCGTGACGTTGCCGGCTTCGATTGATTGGATGATGTCGTCCTCCTCTCCCTTGAACGCCAACTTGAGATTCTGCTGGTCAGAACTGAAACTGGCTTCGGTGTTGTAGTTGAGGTTGAAGTTCATTCGTTCACCCACTTTGGCGTTGACGTTGACCTGAATCTTCTCGTCAAAATCAAAGATGTTGTTGTTGCGGCTACGCTCAGTCAGGGCAGGATTGTCCACGTACTGGTGCTTGAAACCAAAGAGCAGTTCGGCACTACCTTGCAACTTGAGTTGTACACCACCCGGACCAAAGATTTTATCTGCCGGACCGATGTTAAATTTCATATCCGTAATGTCGAACTTTTTCTCGTTGTTGTGCTCCACTTCACCAATTTTCTGCTGCCAATATCTGTAAATCTGTTGTCGCTCGGAGAAGTCGCGATACTCCTTGTCGGACATTAGGTACGGTGTGCAAATATCGGTTTCGCCGATGCGGGTGTGGATAACATATCCACCCGAACGCGGGTCGTAATCAATGGAGGTAACGATATTATCGGGTTGACGCAGGTCCAAACTAGATGCGGGGTCAGTCACTTCGTCGTAGTTGTCGGTGGAATACGGCTTGAGAGGCATAGAGACAATCTGCCCGACAGGTTCAACCACGGTTGTGTCTATCTCTTGTGCCTGCACACGACTCATCGTGAGGAGCAGAAGCGCGAACAATATGTAGAAACGGGAGCGGATAATTTAGAGGAGTTCTAAAACCAACGACTTAATTTAGAGCATTTTCAGCGCTTGTTTGATAATAACCTCCACCTTAGCGGCTGGAGACTCTTTGAGTATCTTATCCACCACTTTGCCGCTGGCAGCGGGAGCAAAGCCGAGCAAAACCAAGGCACTGACAGCCTCGTCCTTGACAGGATTGTTTTCGGTCGGGAAGAGTTCATCCGGCACTTGTTCGGTGGACTGACCATCCAATTCCACTTTGAGGATTTTATCTTTGAGATCAACGATGATACGTTGTGCCGTTTTGGGCCCTAATCCTTTAACTTGTCCCAAGGCGCGTGCATTACCTGTTGCAATGATTTGGCGCAGTTCACCGGCTGAGTAGGCAGACATGATCATTCGCGCCGTGTTGGCACCGATGCCGCTGACTGTCATGAGTAAAACGAAAATCTCACGCTCACCCTTGCTGAAAAAACCAAACAACTGATGGGTGTCCTCGCGAATAATCTCTTCGGTAAAGAGTTTGACATCTTTGGTGTCCGTAGCGATGAGGGACGTGTAAGTAGGTAAGGCGATATTGATTTCGTAACCAACACCGGCAGCCTCAATGATGGCAAAAGTGGGATTGAGGCAGGTCATTTCGCCGTGAATATAGTCAATCATAAGTTCTTGTTGTACTATTAGCGCGCAAAGGTAATACAATTTTTTGAAACGAGCAAAACTTTCTTTCTACAAAACACCAATCACCCTACAAAGCAGCACAAAAGTACACAAATAGAGTAAAACATGCAAAAATGTTCCACGATTTTTGTTTAGTCTTCCGCAGACTGTGCTTGTGTGGTGAGTAGTGAAGCGTCCTCTAAACTTTTGCATTTTACATTTCCCTCCCCATCAAATTCTCTCCATTCTCTGCATTCTTGATTTTTATTAACGAAAATTAATGTCCTATTAATGGCAATTAATGTTAAAATCACAAATAACAATTAATGTTTCTCTTCAGAGGCTGAGGGGTGCATCGTGCACCAAAATAAAAAAAATCAAGCACTTAGTTTCCTAAATGCTTGATTCTTGTTTAGTAGCGGGACCCAGGATTGAACTGGGGACCTCATGATTATGAATCATGCGCTCTAACCAGCTGAGCTATCCCGCCTAATTTTTTTAATTTGGTGGGATAGAATCATCGGTTGAGTGAGCTATCCCGCCTAATTTTTTGAAAGCGGCTGCAAAGGTACTACTTTTATTTGAAACTGCAAAATTTTTGAGTAAAAAACTTCAAAAAAGTAGCATTACGCACCTAATTATCACTTGTACAAGAAACGTTTTATGCTCCGTTTAGGTGTTTTTTCAAACTCTTTATCCACCAGTTCGATATCACTCACTTTGGAAAATCCCGGCAGTAACTTATTGAGTTTTTGCAGATTCTCCTGCATCAGCATCTTTATCTTTTCTATGTCCAAATCGCGCAACGAATCCGGGAAAACCAATCCTATCAATTTGCCGTTACGCTCCACGATGATAGATTCGGCAACTCCATCCATCGAGTTTAGTTTATCCTCTATTTCTTCCGGATAGATATTCTGCCCCGAAGGACCTAATATCATGTTCTTGCTACGGCCTTTGATAAATAAATTGCCCTTCCTATCCACTATGCCGATATCACCCGTTCGCATCCAGCCGTCGTCGGTAAAGATATTGTCTGTTGCTTCCATGTTCTTGTAATACCCTCGCATCACGTTGTCACCTCGAACCAATATCTCTCCCTCATGCTTACGCGGATTGTCCGAATCAATCTTAATCTCCATACGATCCACGACTTTACCACATGAACGGAACGCGAACTTTTTCCAATGCTCGTAACAGAGGATAGGGGCACATTCCGTCATACCATATCCGCATGTGTAGGGGAAATGGATTTGTTTTAAGCAGCGTTCTACATCTTCACTCAGTGCAGCCCCTCCCACGATTATGTACTGCAAGTTCCCACCGAAGGCATTCATCAGCGAACGATAGACCTTCTTACGCAAGGTAATATTAATCAGCGGCGTGTACCACAAAACCTTGATTATGGGCTTTTCTATAATAGGGAAAATCTGTTTCTTGAATATCTTCTCCAGCACCAATGGCACTGTTAATATCATATATGGGTGTACCTGCTTGAAGGCTTTCATCAGCAAAGCCGGTGTCAGGCTCTTGGTTAGGAAATAGACATGTGTTCCACCTGCCAATTGGTACAAAAACTCAAACATCAATCCGAACATATGTGCCAGTGGCAACATACTAACTACTGTCCAACCGGCATGATTAGGGATGTTGTCTTGTCCATAAGTCACATTGGATGACAGGTTGCGATGGGTAATCATCACACCCTTGGGTGAGCCGGTGCTACCTGAGGTATAGTTGATGACTGCCACGTCTGCCATGTTATCCGTAGGTAGATTGCTCACCCACTCTCTCAGTGAATGCTCATCAGGAAAACGTTGCTTGTAAATATCGCGAATTTTATCGATAGAAACGTCATTTTTCGCTTGTATGATACACAAGTCGTCTATAGAGATAAACGTTTCGATATTTGGCATATTACCCAACTCTATTCTACCACGAACCCATGGTCCGATCAACAAAGCCCTTGCCTCAGAATGAGACACCAATTGATAAATACTCTCACTCGTAAACTCCGGTAATATACTGACGACTATACCTTTGTATGCTGCTACCGACAGATACGCCACGCCCCAATTACTGCTATTTCTACCGCATATTGCTATCCTATCTCCGGCCTTCAACCCTAATTGCTCAAACATAACATTCATCTCTGCCATCTTGGCTGCCAGTTCCCCATAAGTATAGGCGCACGAAGACTCAAAATCCGTGATAGCCGGAGCATTCCAGTTTTCCAGCATCGCATGTTTAATGTAATCCAAATAGTGTCTTATCATAGTACCACTTTTTTATTTGCCTGCAAAGGTAGCACTTTCTCAATGTAGGGACAAATTTATGGTATTTCGGGGGGCGCGTTGGGGTAAAACAACCGATTGAGGGGTGAAAATTTATTATTCGGGGTAAAATATTTCTCCAAACATTTGTCGGTTTGATAAAAAAATCGTACCTTTGCAGCCAAATTATATTGGATGATTATGGCCGAAGAACTTAATGCTACTACCCGCACAAACTACGATGAGAGCAACATCATCACACTCACCGGATTAGAACACATCCGGCTTAGACCCGGTATGTACATTGGTAAATTGGGCGATGGAAGTCACTCTGACGATGGCATCTATGTACTCATCAAGGAAACCATCGACAACTCCATAGACGAGTTCCGCATGGGAGAGGGCAAAGTGATTGATGTATCCATCGACAACAACCAAGTCAGCGTCCGCGACTACGGACGCGGCATACCTCTTGGCAAACTGGTCGAAGCCGTGTCTATCATCAATACCGGTGGTAAATACGACAACAAAGCGTTCAAAAAATCCGTTGGTCTGAACGGTGTCGGCACTAAAGCAGTCAATGCACTTAGTTTGGATTTCATAGTGGAGTCTTTTCGTGACAACAAAACCCGCCGTGCCACTTTCCATCAGGGAAAGTTAGTCGAAGACAGTGGTATAATTGACTACAATGGTACTGAAAAACGGGGTACACATATTATTTTTACACCGGACGCATCCAAAGGTCTATTTGAAAATTTCCAGTTCCGCAATGAGCATATCGAAACCATGCTCAGAAACTATTCGTATCTCAACACCGGGCTTACCATTACCTACAACGGCAAAAAATTCGTCTCCAAGAATGGTTTGTTTGACCTGTTGACCGAACGCATGACTTCCACACCTCTCTACCCTATTATACATATTAGCGGTGAAGACATAGAGATTGCACTCACGCATACTGACCAACCCGGTGACGAATACTATTCATTTGTCAATGGTCAATACACCATACAGGGCGGTACCCACCAAGCCGCCTATCGTGAGGCTATAGGACGAACCATCAAGGAGTTCTTCAACAAGAATCAGGAACTCTCCGACATTCGTAATGGCGTAGTCGGTGCCATCGCTATCAATGTAGAAGAACCCGTCTTTGAGAGTCAAACCAAAATCAAACTCGGCTCCAAAGATATGGCTCCCGATGGAGAAATCAGCGTCAACAAGTTTGTCAACGATTTTGTCAAACTGCAGTTAGACAATTACCTCCACAAAAATCCGGATGTTGCAGACATCATGCTGCAAAAAATCCAAGATTCAGAAAAGGAACGCAAAGCCATTGCCGGTGTCACCAAAGCCGCTCGCGAACGTGCCAAAAAGAACTTGCTTAATAATCCCAAGTTGCGCGATTGCCAAATTCACTACAACGACACGAAACCCGTTCGCTCAAGCAAGGACGCCGATGATGACCTCAGACAAGATAGTTGCATTTTTATTACTGAGGGATTGAGTGCATCCGGAAGTATTACCAAGAGCCGCGATGTCCGCACACAAGCCGTCTTCTCGCTGCGAGGCAAGCCTCTCAACAGTTTTGGTCTGAGCAAGAGCGTTGTCTATGAAAACGAAGAATTTAATTGCCTGCAATCTGCCCTCAACATCGAGGATGGTTTAGACGAACTGCGCTATAACAAAGTGGTTATCGCTACCGATGCCGATGTGGACGGTATGCACATTCGACTGCTCATGCTGACATTCTTCCTGCAGTTCTTCCCCGACTTGGTCAAAAAAGGCCACGTCTATATCCTACAAACACCTCTCTTCCGCGTCAAGAACAAACAAGAGACACGCTACTGTTACAGCGAGGACGAACGGCTGAAGGCACTCAAAGAGGTAAAAAATCCCGAAATCACCCGATTCAAAGGATTGGGAGAAATTTCTCCTGATGAATTCAAAGGTTTCATAGGTGATGCCATCCGACTGGATCAAGTGACCCTTCGCAAAGAGGATGCTGTGAATGATTTATTAGCATACTACATGGGTAAAAACACCATGGAACGGCAGAATTTCATCATCGACAATCTGGTTATTGAAGAGGACATCGTAGAGGAAGAATAATCCCGATAAAATCGTGAAAAATTGTTCATATACGATATGATACCGCTTATACTTTTTATCCTACTGGGGCTGATCATCCTTGTGCTTTTTGAATACCGCGCTCGCCAAGAATCCAAAAAGCAGGACTCCGCTAACCAACTCTCCGCTCCATCCGACTCAGACGATAACGCGGGAGAGTGCTGCGGACAACACTTGGTCTGTGAAAGGGAAACATTGCTGCAGACCAATGCCGAAATCATCTACTACGATGATGAGGAATTGGACGAATTGAGCGGTATACCCGCAGAGGAATATACCGAAGCACAAGCCCAACAGATACGTGAGGTGTTTGAAACTTTAAAAGAAAAAGATGTACCCGGATGGGTACGCAGTCTTCAACTAAGAAATATTCAGCTTCCTATGGACGTTCGTGAGGAAGCCTTGCTCATTGTGGTGGAACGACGTAAGAGATAAATCAGTATCATCGTTACGGCCATACTCACCACTCCTATCCACATGGTCTCACCTGTACCTATCGCATCCAGCGACTCAATATCCCAACCCAGTTTTTTCCCGATGAAAACGGCAATAACGACAAAACCGTTATTGGTGCAATGCATCACTATTGGCACCCACAAACTGCCCGTCCAGCATAGAGCGTATCCGAATAACGCTCCGAGCAGCAGACGTGGAACAAATCCGTAAAATTGAAAGTGTATAGCCGAGAAAACGATTGCCGTCACCCAAATGGCAGCATGAGGCGTCTCTGAGCGCGAACTCCGTTCCGATACGATATTCTGCAGCACACCACGGAAACATAACTCTTCGCCCAATCCTGCCAATAATGCCACTACAATCAGATTGGCTACAAATCCACCCACACTCTCCACACCAATCAACTGTTGGGTCAACAGGTCAGCAGCATCTTCCATCTGACGCATCCATTCCTCCAAAGGTTTCAACCACTGAGGCAGATTCATCTGTTCATTCACATGCACCAGCGTATTGTTGAATGGAAGACAGGCTATGGGAATCAGTACTGCCAACACATAAATCCACCACGTACGCCCCCTCTCCACAGACCGTAGGTGCAACCATTGTGCAGGATTCTCACTCCACAGACATGCCACCAACAGAGCAGGCAAAATAAAGAATGCCAAATCTTGCGCTACCAGCGTCCAGCGGATACTGGTGAGATACCCCATATTGACTCCGGCATTTGCCAGTAGAGCCACTATAATCATAAAAACCACAAAGAATGCCACCAATATACCACACCAAACGGCAAGTTTTACGATAGGGTGACTATGTGCATATTTCCCAAATTTCATACCACAAAGGTACTGCTTTTATTGGCAATGAACAAAAAAAAATCATGCCAATGGAGGAAAAATACATAATAAAATTCATTTTATTTGTATATGTCAAAAAAAAGTAGTACTTTTGCGGC
>JAGHSR010000071.1 GCA_018065765.1 Candidatus Colicola coprequi | reverse complement strand
GTCTGAGGCATAGGACCATCAGTAGCAGCAACAACGATGATAGCACCATCCATCTGAGCGGCACCGGTAACCATGTTCTTGACATAGTCAGCGTGGCCCGGGCAGTCTACGTGAGCGTAGTGACGGGTAGCGGTTTGATACTCTACGTGAGCGGTATTGATAGTAATACCACGCTCTTCCTCTTCAGGAGCGTTGTCGATAGAATCGAACGAACGGAGCTCTGACAGACCTTTCTTTGCCAATACAGTAGTGATAGCAGCGGTCAAGGTAGTTTTACCGTGGTCAACGTGACCAATAGTACCGATGTTATCGTGTGGTTTCGAACGGTCAAATTTCTCTTTTGCCATAATTCTAGAATTTTTATTAACGTTAATAATAAAATTGTTTGTTTCGTTATTATCACGCGTCAAGGCATACTACCCCTCGCGCGTGTGTTATAATTTTAGGAGTCATCGGACTCCTTGTGTTTCAGTCTGTTTGTTGTCGGTTTGAGACCGTTGTCTCAAGTCAGTGGAGCTGCTTCCGAGAGTTGAACACGGGACCTCATCCTTACCAAGGATGCGCTCTACCACTGAGCTAAAGCAGCAAGAATGGAGCGGAAAACGGGACTCAAACCCGCGACCCCCAGCTTGGAAGGCTAGTGCTCTATCGACTGAGCTATTTCCGCAAAATTTTTGCTTATGGACAAAAATTTTGCGAGAGTCTTCGCTGCGCCGAGCTGCAAAAGCAAGCTTTCGCTCGTCTTGCAGAAGACTTCCGCAATAAGTTTGTGTGGGTGCGGATGGATTCGAACCACCGAAGCTGAAAAGCAGCAGATTTACAGTCTGCCCCATTTGGCCACTCTGGAACACACCCTTCGTCGGAAATGGCTTGCCTGTTTGTTTTGGTTGTACAAAAAAAGACGGCTTGCATTTCCTCCTCTCCAATCCACAACGAGTTGTGTTTTGGTTAGTATAACATTCTTTCAATGTTCATCTTTGGAGCCTCTAGTCGGACTCGAACCAACGACCGCTGGATTACAAATCTAGTGCTCTACCAACTGAGCTATAGAGGCGATTTTCACGCACTGACAATAGACTCCGGCGGAAATCGGGTGCAAAGGTACTGCTTTTTTTTTAACTGACAAAATATTTCTAAAAAAAAAACAAAAAAAATGACATACCCCCGCTTTTTCGTGCGTGCGCGTGTGGATAATAGTAAGGAGATATTGCAAGTTAAACAAAAATGTAGTACCTTTGTGCTTATGAAAGTTTCAGAAATCAATTTGGCTCTTCAAGGTGTCAGTGAGGTCGACAACCGCACGCAGGAAGACTTGGATATTCGATATTTATTGACGGATAGTCGTTTGCTCGGCAATGATGCTCGTCACACGCTCTTTTTTGCTATCAAGACAAGCAAGAACGATGGTGCTAAGTATATAAATGAATTGTATGCAAAGGGAGTTCGTGCTTTTGTGACGCAGAACAGTTTGGATGCGTTGCAGCAGTTGGCAGCTTACAAACGTTCTTTGTACAAGGGGCAAGTGATAGGTATCACGGGAAGCAATGGCAAGACGGTTGTCAAGGAGTGGCTATACGAATTGCTGAAACAGGATTATGATATTGTGCGTTCTCCCAAGTCGTACAATTCGCAGATAGGTGTGCCGTTGTCGGTATGGCAGTTGCCTGAGGCAGAAAGTCAAGAGTCGAAAGAAGGTAGTAGGAAAGGGGATGGAAAACCCCAATTGGCAATCTTTGAAGCAGGTATCTCTCAAAAAGGTGAGATGGAGCGGTTGGAAAAAATAATCCGTCCAACCATGGGAGTGATAACGTATATTGGCGAGGAGCATGGTGAGAATTTTGTTTCCATCGAAGAAAAACGGCAGGAGAAAATGCGTTTGTTTGCGCATTGTGATGTGGTGATAGAAGATCCTACGCACCAGAACGCTCGTACTTGTGCAGCTGTGATGCGTGCTTTGGGGTATGATGAAGAGACAATAACAGGACGTATATTGTGCCAGACGCACGAAACGGTGATGCAGATTAATCTCAGTGCGTTGATAGACAATGTACGATATTTCCGTAACAAATTGCTTCCCCAAACGCGTTTGACGTGCATGGTAAAGGCATTTGCATACGGTACGGGAAGCGTGGAAGTTAGTCGTGCTTTGCAGCAAAGCGGTATAGTGGATTATCTGGCTGTGGCGGTGGCTGATGAAGGGGTGGAATTACGTCGTGCGGGTATCACGATGCCGATTATCATCATGGATCCTGAAGTGGCTGCGTTGGATTTGATATTGGAAAACAATTTAGAGCCGAATGTGTATTCGTTTGCATCGCTTGAGAACACGATGGCTGCTGCCGCCCGCAAAGGACTGGAGGACTATCCTATTCATATTAAGATAGACAGCGGGATGCACCGTTTGGGATTTTATCGAGAGCAGATACCTGAATTGATAGAGCGGCTCAGAGGGGATGGAAGTAAGGTGCAACCCTTGAAAGTCAAGAGTGTGTTCAGTCATTTGGCAGGTTCGGATGAGGAGCAGTTTGATGCATTTACGCTCTCGCAGATAGGATATTTTGATGATTGTGCGGAGACCCTTAAAACGGGGTTAGGGCATCCGATTATTAAGCACATATGCAACTCGGCAGGTATAGAGCGATTTACGCAGTATCAATTTGATATGTGTCGTTTGGGCATAGGTATGTACGGGTTCTCATTTGCAGGTGCAAAATTGAGAAATGTATGTACGCTCAAGACGACCATTCTTAGTGTCAAAACCGTACGCGCCGGAGAAACAATAGGTTATGGGCGTCATACCATACTGAGCGAAGACCGGCAGATAGCCGTCATCCCGATAGGTTATGCCGATGGTTTTGATCGCCGGTTCTCTAACTATGGCGGAGAAGTGTTGATACGAGGTAAACGTTGCCCCGTGGTGGGGAACGTGTGCATGGATCAGGCGATGATAGATATAACGGGAACGGATGCACAAGTAGGCGATTATGCCACTGTGTTTGGCGATGAGTTGCCTATAGAAGATTTGGCGGATAAATTAGGAACGATTACCTATGAGATATTGACTTCGGTGTCACGTCGTGTGACGCGGCAGTATTTTTGGGAGTAGTTAGAGAGGGGGTGATAGACCCAACGGTCATATGGCCGGTGTGGTTATAAATTGAGGAAAGGTGTGATGTCTGCACCAAATTCCTGAAGGATAAATGGACGAATAGTAATGGGTGTGCCAACTTGTACGCCTTGTTGTGTCATAAGCCAAATGGTATCCGCTGTGTGCAGGGCTATGTCCAATTCGTGGGTAGAGATGAGAATACACTTGTTTTCCTCGTGTGCTAAGCGTTGGAGCGATTGCATGGTTTTGATGCGCGATGGGAGATCCAAATGCGCAGTGGGTTCGTCCAGGAGGATGAGAGGTGTCTGCTGTGCCAGCGCTTTGGCAATGAGAACACGTTGCTTTTCGCCATCGCTCAGGTTGTTGTAATAATGGGTAGCGAAAGGTAGCATGTCCACTTGTTTTAAAGCCTGTAGAATGGCAGCTTGGTCGGTGTCGGTGAGTGTGCCCAATAGGGATGTGTAGGGATAGCGTCCCATGGCGACTATTTCTTCGACGGTAGTGTTCTCGAGTGATAGCCGTTCGGTAAGAACGAGAGCCATTTTGCGAGCACGTTCGGCAGGGGGTAGCGTCATGGTGGAGAATGTTCCACTCAAAGCGGGTTGCAGTCCGGCTAAGGTGCGTAGCAGGGTAGATTTGCCGGAGCCATTCTGTCCCAACAAAGCAATCAAGTGTCCTGCGTCAGCATATAGATTCAGGTTGTGCTGAATAATCTTATCGTCATAACCGATAGCGAGATTGGATGCAAAAAAAGCGAGATTTGGTCTCGCTTTTTTTGTGTCCATATCAGTTAATTGTGGATTAGCCATTCACTTTAGCCATGTGAGCGATGAGGTCAAGCACCTTGTTGGAGTAACCAATCTCGTTGTCATACCAGCTAACGACCTTTACGAAGGTGTCAGTGAGAGCGATACCGGCTTTAGCGTCGAAGATAGAGGTAAGGGTGCAACCGAGGAAATCGCTACTTACCACTGCATCTTCGGTGTAACCAAGGATACCTTTCAGTTCACCTTCGGAAGCTTTCTTCATCACAGCGCAGATCTCGTCATACTTAGCAGGCTTAGCCAGGTTGACGGTCAAGTCAACTACGCTGACGTCCAAGGTAGGAACGCGCATTGACATACCTGTCAGTTTGCCATTGAGTTCAGGAATCACTTTACCTACAGCTTTAGCAGCACCGGTAGAAGAAGGAATGATGTTGCCGGCAGCAGCACGACCACCACGCCAGTCCTTCATAGACGGACCGTCAACGGTTTTTTGAGTAGCAGTAGTGGAATGAACGGTAGTCATCAGACCATTGACAATGCCGAAGTTATCGTTGAGAACTTTGACAACAGGAGCTAAGCAGTTGGTAGTGCAACTTGCGTTAGAAACGATTTGTGTCCCTTTGACATAGTTCTTTTCGTTCACACCGCAAACGAACATTGGTGTGTCGTCTTTACTTGGAGCCGACATAACAACATATTTGGCACCGGCGTTGATGTGAGCCTGAGCTTTCTCTTTGGTGAGGAATAAACCGGTAGATTCAACTACATATTCAGCATCTACTTCATTCCATGCGAGTTCGTTGGGATCCTTGCATGCGGTTACGCGGATGGGTTTACCGTTAACGATCAGTTTGGAGTTCTCCAAATCATAGTCGACAGTACCTTCAAATCGGCCATGCATGGTGTCATATTTCAGCATGTATGCCAGATAATCAACAGGGCAAAGGTCGTTGATGCCAACGATTTCAATGTCATTACGTTTTTGTGCAGCACGGAATACGAAACGTCCGATACGGCCGAAACCATTAATACCTACTTTTGTCATAATAGTAATTTTTTTATACCTTAAATGTTGTTTTTTTACTTTGGGCTGCAAAGGTAGTGCTTTTTTTGTAAGTGTGCAAATTTTTTTCGCAAATTGCAAAGTGCAGTTGACTATTTACGACCGAAGTCGGCGGGTATTTCTCCCCAATATTCCGTCTCCCATTTGCGTATTTCGGTAGTCCACGTGTTTTGTCTGAGCCAATCTTCGGCTTTCCGAACCATAAGAAATAGGTCTTGATTCTGTTGGTTCCACGTTAGTTTGGATTTGCAGCGTTTTTCTCTGACCCATGCTAAGGCGGTGACACTATCGGTATAGAGAATCCAAGGCAGGTTGTACTTTTTTAGGTACGCCAGTCCGAGTACCAGTGCGAGGAATTCGCCAATATTGTTGGTGGCATGAGGGAAGGGCCCTCGTCTAAAGACTTCGGTTCCTGTATCGGCAACGACGCCTCTAAACTCCATAATGCCCGGATTTCCCGAGCAAGCAGCATCCACTGCCAGAGCTGGGAATTGCGGTACGGCTGTGATTTTCGTTGTTGAAAATTTTGTCATATCAATTTTTCGTTGTACCTTTGTAGTCCGTGCCACCAAGGACCGAACGCGATGTAGCCCCGCCGGGAATCGAACCCGGATCTAAGGTTTAGGAAACCCGTATTCTATCCATTGAACTACAGGGCCATAATCTCGTGTTTTGTCAAAAACGGCGCAAAGGTA
>JAGHSR010000028.1 GCA_018065765.1 Candidatus Colicola coprequi | reverse complement strand
AAAGTTGTAACTTTGCAGTCGGATTTAAATCTAATACGTTATGATTATCGGTATTCCAAAAGAAATCATGCACGACGAGAATCGCGTAGCATGTTCCCCCGAAACGGTCGGTAAGTTTGTTAAGGATGGTTACACTGTCCTGGTTGAGAATCACGCAGGTGATGGAGCACTCTATCACGATGAGGATTATGTAGCTGCCGGTGCTGAAATGTGCGCTGACGCTGCTGACATCTATGCACGCGCTGAGCTTATTTTGAAGGTTAAAGAGCCTTTGTTCAACGAGAAGTTGGGCAAGCACGAGGTTGATCTCATGCACAAAGGACAGTATCTCATCACGTTCATTCACCCTGCATCACCCGTTAACCACGAGATGGTTAAGAAGATGACGGCACAGGGCGTTACTGCCTTTACGTTGGACTGCATACCTCGTATCTCTCGCGCTCAGTCTATGGATGCCCTGACATCTATGTCCACCTGCGCCGGCTACAAAGGTATCATCATGGCTGCTGACCATATGACATCGTTCATCCCACAAATGTTCACCGCAGTGGGCAAGATTGAAGCCGCTAAGGTGATGGTTATCGGTGTGGGTGTTGCAGGCTTGCAAGCACTGGCTACTGCTAAACGTCTGGGTGCTATCACTTATGCTGCTGATATTCGTCCAATGGCTGCTGAAAATGCTATGTCACTGGGCGCTAAGGTTATTGAGACCGGTGTTCCTGCTGAACTCGCTATCGGCGAGGGTGGCTATGCTAAGACACTGCCTGCTGACGTGCTTATCAAAGAGCGCGAGCTGCTCAAAGAAACCATCCAACAAATGGATATCGTCTTCTGCTCTGTTCTCGTTCCGGGTGAATTGGCACCGGTTATCATTACCGAGGATACCGTTAAGGGTATGAAGAAAGGTTCTGTTATCGTGGATATCGCTATCGACCAAGGTGGTAACTGCGAAATCACACCAAAGGGATCTATCGAGGTTAAGCATGGCGTTACCTTGATTGGTATCAAAAATATCCCGGGTGAACTGCCTACATCATCCACTTGGATGTTCTCCAACAATATGTACAACCTCGTTTCCTACCTCGTTAAGGATGGTAAGATTGAGTTGAACATGCAGGACGAAGTGATTGCCAAGAGTTTGGTATGCACCAACGGTGAGTTACTGCACGCCGGTGCACGCAAAGCTATGGGATTATGATTCATCCTTTGATTTTAGTGGGCATTTTTGTGGTGTGCACTATGGCTGGGTACTTCATCATTCGTACCGTGCCGAGTTTGTTGCATACTCCTCTTATGTCCGGAATGAATGCCTTGTCGGGTGTGACGTTGGTGGGAGCACTGGCGTCCACCGGCTTGGCTTTTGCCTCAGATGGTATTTGGGCGCAAGTGTTCGGTATGATAGCTATCATTCTGGCCACTGTCAATGTGTTTGGCGGTTTTGGTATTACACATCGCATGCTCCGTATGTTCAATAAGAAAAAGAAATAGCCTATGTCAGCCTTTCAGATTATTTTGAGCATAATATTGTCGATTGCCGTATTGGTAGGCATATCGATGATGAGCAAGGTCAAAACATCCATGCAAGGTAACTTGCTGTCTGCTTTGGCGATGCTGGTTGGCATAGTGGCAACCGTCGCGTTCAATCACATATTGGGCGCTTGGACTATCTATGTGGCTATCATCGTAGGTGCCCTGATAGGTAGCATGATGGCAAGCCGCGCCCAGATGATACAGATGCCGCAACTGGTAGCACTGTTCAATGGTCTTGGCGGCGGCGCTTCGGCGCTTGTTGGTGTAATGACCTACATGGGATGGGGCATGCAGATTGCTCCTGACTATCCTATCTTCGTCAACTTTACTGCCATGCTTGCTATCGCTGTGGGCATGATTACCCTCGTCGGTAGTTTGGTTGCCGCCGGCAAATTGGCACGCATATTGGATGGCAGACCCAAGGTTTATCCGGGACACTCGTTGATGACCATCGCGGCACTGCTCCTGACTATAGTTTTAATCGTACTCGGCACCATCACCGGCGCCACGCCTTGGATTGCAGTGTCGGCTGTATTGGTAACCGGCTTCTTCGGATATATATTCGCTATCCGCGTTGGCGGTGCGGACATGCCGATCACCATTTCCCTGCTTAACTCCCTGTCGGGTGTAGCAGGATCAATCGCAGGTATGGCTGTCAGTGATATATTCCTGGTTGCTGTTGGAGGCATCGTCGGTGCCAGCGGACTGTTGCTGACACAGATAATGTGCCGCGCTATGAATCGCAGCCTATTGTCTATTCTCCTCGGCGGTGCTAAACGACCTGCTCAACGCAAGGTAGCCCCCTCGGACAATGCACAGATTGCCACTGCCGCTGCTGTCATTTCCGGCGACGATATCGATATAGAAGAATTTATTAAACAATACCCTATGCAAGCACAACAATTATTGGATGCCATTACGGCTCTCACAAGCGAAGTTGCACGTCTGCGTGAACAACTCGCACAAACTTCTACACAACCTGCCGCTGCTCCTGTTGAGGCAACCACAGCAGCTACTCCTGCTTCTGTATTAGCAGCAGCCAAAGATGTTATCATCGTTCCCGGATACGGTATGGCGCTGGCACAAGCACAACATGCAGTTAAGCAACTGGCGGACAAACTTGAGTATCGCGGTACTCGTGTGCGTTTTGCTATCCATCCGGTAGCAGGACGTATGCCCGGACACATGAATGTCCTACTGGCTGAAGCCGATATACCTTATGAGAAATTGTTTGAAATGGAGGCTATCAATGGTGAGTTCCAAAACACCGATGCGGTAGTAGTCATTGGAGCTAACGATGTACTCAACCCGGCTGCTCGTAATGCCGAAGGAACACCTATCTACGGTATGCCTGTTTTGGCGGTTGACCAAGCTAAACAAGTCATCATTTGCAACTTCGACCTCAAGCCCGGTTATGCCGGTGTGGAGAATCCTCTCTATACCCGCGAGCAAGGTGTATATCTCTGCCTTGGCGATGCTAAGCAGACTCTGATGCAAATCACCAACGATATACATTAAGGAGGCCCCCCAGCCCCTTAAAGGGGAGGGAAGAATGCAAAATGCACAATAAAAAAGCGCTCACGTTGTGAGTGCTTTTTTGGCGTATGTACGAAACACCTTTTTAATACGTCACTTTACAAAATGAAATATATTTATAAAATGCTGTTTAATAAAATCGGGTGCAGAGGTACTGATTTATTTTGAATCATGCAAATATTTTCTTCTAAAACATACCCATAATGTGCGCATTTTTGGTCTAAAACATACCCGTAATGTGCGCATTTTTATTCTAAAACGTACCCGTATCTTTAATTGTATAATATAAACTTATCACGCAACAAACGGCAAAATGGTAAGTTTTATTGTTAATAAAATATTTGAGAACAAGTTAATCATAAACTCTACGATATGTTTGTGAAGAACGATGAAAAAAACTTTGTATACTCATCATAGTGTCTGCCGATTGCTTAAGGGTGTATTCTACTGGTACGACAAATCCTATGTTGGATGTGTGAATGAGCAGAAGTTTGTTCTTTTTTACAGTCCATTTGAACCAGCCGTTACCATGTTCTTCTAAATCGTCTTCAAATACGCCATCTGCTTCGCACCATTCTTTCCCCCAATAATAACCATCTTGGGCATCGTTAAGTGTAAAGACTTTATAATCAAGATTATCATTATCTTCTAACCATTTACCATACATAGCTATCTCTTGTTCAGAAAAGGATGCCATACTATTGGTGTTGAGTGAATCTCCCGCCACATGATGAGTGGCAGTGGATTCCGATTGATAGGCCTTATATAGCGAGTGGCAATAGAGCCACCACCCTAAGGCAGCAGCAATCAGCACGAGTGCTACGATTCCTATGGAAT
>JAGHSR010000115.1 GCA_018065765.1 Candidatus Colicola coprequi | reverse complement strand
CCCATCCTTAAAAGGGATGTGCTCTACCTGCTGAGCTACTGAATCATGCTTTTTTTCAAAAGCGGGTGCAAAGGTACTGCTATTTTTTGAAACCACCAAATATTTTTGAAAAAAAATGAACTTTCATTCAAAATATCAGCGTCGAGAGACCTCTACAGCACAGATTGGCAACGTCGGTGTAGGTTCATCCTACCCCATTCGCATCCAAACTATGGCGAATACTTCCACCAACGATATCCAAGCGTCTGTGGCTCAAGTTGTACGTTGCGCCAACGCCGGAGCCGATATTTTCCGTTTCACCACGCAAGGTATCAAAGAGGTGGAGTCGCTCGCGGCTATCCACTCTCAACTCTCCACCTTCCACTCTCAAACCGGTGGCACCATACCGCTTGTCGCCGACATCCATTTTCGCTCCGATGTTGCGGACGCTGCTGCTGCCGTGTGCGAGAAAGTGCGCATCAACCCAGGCAATTATGCCAAAGACCCTGCTGAAATACGCACGCGTTTTACTCATCTACTGCAAATATGCCGACAACATCACACCGCCATACGCATTGGCGTTAACCACGGCAGCCTCAGCCAACGCATTCTGGATGAGTATGGCGATACGCCCGAAGGCATGGTCGCTTCGTGCATGGAGTTTCTGCGCATAGCCGTGGAGGAACACTTCGACAATATCGTCCTCTCCATCAAAGCGAGCAACACCGCTATCATGGTCGATACAGTGCTCCTGCTCGTTCACACTATGGATGCCGAAAACATGCACTTCCCCCTGCATTTAGGTGTCACCGAAGCGGGGGAAGGTGAAGATGGACGCATCAAATCGGCAGTGGGTATTGGGGCCCTGCTGGCAGAAGGAATAGGCGATACCATTCGCGTCTCGCTGAGCGAAGAACCCGAAGCGGAACTGCCTGTCGCACGCGCACTGGTGGACTACTTTGAAAACCCTAACTCTCCCCGATATACAGGCGAAGAAGTCACCGATATCGAACTTCATAAACTCTATATCGCTGCTGAAGCCGGACACCAACTACTGGTCAAACACGAGAACTGGTCTTACCCACAAGACCCACAACTGCAAAACGACATCCTGCAGGCTGCCGGTAAGATACGCTACAAAACCGAGTTTGTCTCATGCCCGGGCTGCGGACGAACGATGTTTGACCTGCAACAAACGGTAGCCGACATCAAAGCCGCATTCCGCACCATGCATTGTGCATCGTCAACCGTCAACTTCCCCAAAATTGCCATCATGGGGTGCATAGTCAACGGACCCGGTGAGATGGCGGATGCTGACTATGGCTACGTGGGAGCGGGACGCGACCGCATTTCGCTCTACCGTGGCAAGGAATGTGTACTCAAAAACATCCCGCAGGAACAGGCGATTGTGCAACTACTATCCCTCATCAAAGAGGATACACCCCTATCGCCTCTATAACAACTACAACAACTATAACTTAAGGTACAAAAAAACAAACGTTATGATTAAAAAATCTCCACTTCAGATTGCACGCACCTCGTATCAACCCAAGATGCCTGCTGCGCTGCAAAAACATGTTCGTCTCTGCATAGGCGAACCCACTGAATCCGTTGCTGACCGCGAAGCAATTCGCCAACTCTTCCCCAACACCTACGGCATGCCGGTGCTCGAACTCGCCGTTGCCAAACAGGGCGACGAAGTCATCTGCCACTCCACTCCAATGAACGTGGGCGTCATCCTCTCCGGAGGTCAAGCCCCCGGAGGTCACAACGTCATCTCCGGACTGTTTGACGGACTCAAACGACTCAATCCGGATAACCAACTCTACGGCTTCTTGGGCGGCCCCAGCGGATTGATTGACCATAAATACATCTTGCTCACCGACAAGATTGTTGACGAGTACCGCAATACCGGCGGATTCGACATCATCGGTTCAGGACGAACCAAACTCGAGGAGACTTGGCAGTTTGACAAAGGTATCGAAATCTGCAAACAGTTAGGTATCACTGCCTTCGTTATCATCGGTGGCGATGACAGCAACACCAACGCGTGCGTACTGGCTGAGTACTACCTGCAAAAACAGTGCGGCATCCAAGTCATCGGCTGCCCTAAAACCATCGATGGCGACCTCAAAAACAACATGATTGAGACCTCTTTTGGCTTCGACACAGCCTGCAAAGTGTACAGCGAACTCATCGGTAATATCCAACGCGACGCCAATTCGGCTAAGAAATACTGGCACTTCATTCGCCTCATGGGACGTAGTGCCAGCCATATCGCCCTCGAATGCGCCCTGCAGAGCCAACCCAATATCTGCTTGATTTCCGAAGAAGTTGAGGCTAAAAACATGACCCTCAACGATGTCGTAGAACAGATCGTTACTGTCATTGTGGATCGTGCCAATTCGGGGCTCAACTTCGGCACCATACTCATCCCGGAAGGACTCATCGAGTTCATCCCCGCAATGCGCGTTCTCATACAGGAACTCAACGACATGCTCGCCAACAACGAGGAGTTTGCTTCGCTCGACGGAGACGATGCCAAACGCGAGTACGTCAAGTCCTGCCTTACCCCCGCTTCGTGCGAACTCTATCGTTCACTGCCTAAGGGTATTGCACGACAACTCACACTCGATCGCGACCCGCACGGCAATGTGATGGTCAGCCAAATCGAAACCGAAAAACTACTCATCGAAATGGTACAAAAACGTTTGGCGCAACTCAAAGCCACCGGTCAATATACCGGCAAGTTCGCTGCACTCAACCACTTCTTCGGCTACGAAGGCCGCTGTGCCATCCCCAGCAATTTCGATGCAGACTACTGTTACTCGCTCGGCGTGACGGCTACCTTGCTCATCGCTTCCGGCAAAACAGGCTATATGTCACTGGTTCGCGGCTTAACCAAACCCGCTGATGAATGGGTAGCAGGCGGTGTACCTATCACCATGATGATGAACATGGAGCGACGCAATGGCAAACGAAAACCTGTCATTCAAAAAGCACTCGTTGACCTCAAGGGAGCACCTTTCCGTTACTTGGAAAGTCATCGTGCCGAGTGGGCAGACGCAAACACGTCTTATATCTATCCCGGACCTATCCAGTACTACGGACCTACCGAAGTCTGCGACCAGCCGACACGCACTCTCAAACTCGAGCATGAAGCGTAACGCGAAAATCAAAATATTGTACATCTTCTTCCTTGGCGTTGTCTTTGGTTTCTCCCCTGCATGGGGAGAGACCAATGTGCACCGCCTATACTGGACTATCCCTACACTCTGCGAGAAAAACCCGCATAAGGCAGACTCACTGCTCACTATCATGTACGAGCAACTGGAAGTTCAGCGGCAATCATTGGGCGAACCACATTTCCTGGCATACCTGAGTGCGGCTAACGCCTACTCCCTGAAGCTCCACTCAACCCAACTCTTGGCAGGCCTGCGTGCTATGCAACTGTCACGAAAAGCATTGCAGATGGCTCCCGATGACCCGTTGACTATTTCTGTGCGGGCACATATCCTGTTCTACGCACCCAACCCTCTCGGCAATAAACGCGAAGCACTGCATCTGTACGAGCGCGCGTGCGATATATATGATGAGTTGGGCATACACGACGAAGTCTATCCCCTCCTTCACTACAACATAACCCTCTGCCGGGCAGGGGGCTTCACCGACTATCGTGCGCTTACCGATGAGGACATGGCGCTCTTTGACTCCTGCATCGTGCATTGTGAACCGAGCATTGTGAACCGTGCATCGTGCATCGTGCATCGTGCATCTCCTCTCACTCCATATGCGGTGGCGACGCAGGTTGTAGCCGGAACCAACTATCGTTTCCTTTGTCGCGACACAGCCCAACAGGAGTATATCGTCACCATCTTCGTGCCGCTACCTTGCCATGCGGATACGCAACAACCAACAGTAACAGCCATCAAGTCGAAAGACTAACACTTACAATGGCAAGTTCAACTGAATTTATCGATTTCGTTTGCTCGCAAATAGAGGCAGCGGGAATAGTGCGGGCAAAGAAGATGTTCGGCGACTACTGC
This sequence comes from Candidatus Colicola coprequi, assembly GCA_018065765.1. Taxonomy (GTDB): domain Bacteria; phylum Bacteroidota; class Bacteroidia; order Bacteroidales; family Paludibacteraceae; genus Colicola; species Colicola coprequi. The sequence continues at coordinate 1,527 of JAGHSR010000115.1, read as the reverse complement.
ATCTACGTTGATGAGAAACCGACTCTTTTGGTCTGTGACAACATTGTTTACATCAAGAAACACCATGCGATTGCCCATCTTATGCAGGATGCAGAATGCGGTTTCCCCTACGAAGGGGCTAAAGAGCATTATATTTTAGACATCGATCATCGCGAGGAAGCGGTAAATGTGATCAAAGTCCTGCTTCCCCATCTGTCATACCCCAAACCCAAAACCAACCACAAATACATCCTCAACTCCGATGCTTTGGCTGTCACGTTAGGATATCGCTTCTAATCGTCTCGGTTGAACTGAACAAACAAAGGATTGTGACAATTTTACGTTGCAATCCCTTTTTTTATGTCTCTGCCTGGGAAATCTTTATTAACGCGAACAATAATTGAGAAAATGATGTTCATATTAAGGTATTAGGTGGGAAAATTGACCTCTATTTATGGCGTATTGTGTTAGAAATTTTACGTTTAAAGAAATGTTTCCAAGCAATCCAACAAGGTCGTCTATCCTTATGATGATAATAAAATAATACATCTGCTTTATGCAAAGCCTTTAACCATTGAATAAGTCTTTTAGGTTTACGTAAGACATCTGCAAATGACATTTCGTCCATAGCTGTATATGTTGGCATTGTTGGTTTTATATTTGCGTAATCAATTTTGCCATCTATAGTTGATTTAGCCCAAAGAAAAGGTAGATTGACTCCTGCAACGGTATGGTTATAGTTATACATGCCAGTTCGCCAATTAACTTCTAAAAATACTAAATCTCCATTTTGTTTTTGCAAAAATTCAGCATCAAAAATACCAGAGTAATTAGCCTTTTGTATCATAGCTGTTAATTTTTGCTTAATATCTTCGTTTTCGCAAGGGGCAAAATACATCAACCATCTTTTTTGTGGATCTTTATAATGCCATGTTTTTTGATATGTGAAATAAATTTGCTCACCACCATTGATAGAAAAACCTTTTATATCAAACTCATTAGTGGCATCAATATATTCCTCAATCATAATGCGTTCCGCGAGAATTGTAGAATATGCCTCTTTTAGTTCTTTTTCGTTGTGGCAAACAATCATATCTCTCTTCCAACCGCTTTCAGTAGAGGTTAAGGTTTTAGTGATTATTGGATAGGGAACTTGTTTAGGTAAATCTCCTTTCGCCAAGATTTCATATTGAGGAACTTGCATGCCACATTCAGATGCTAATTGGCATTGTATCTCTTTATTGTTAAGACGTGAGAGTCCTCCCTTTTTGCCAGTATTATAGAAGATGAATTTATCTTTTAATTCGTCATAGTGACTGTCACAAAAATCAACGTGCCCTTCATACGTAAAAAATAAAACGGGTTTTAGTTGTTCGTTACTGTAATTTTCCAACAAAATTTGTAACGCTTCTTCATTCGAATCTGCAAAATATACTTTGTCGGCATATATACTTGTGTTGATGGAAGCAAAATGTCCTGATTCCTTATCTCGTATGACGATTGTTTTGATACCTTCTTGTCCTAAACTTCTAATTACTCCCAAAGGGT
>JAGHSR010000164.1 GCA_018065765.1 Candidatus Colicola coprequi | reverse complement strand
GAGAATATCCTCTACGTGACTACTGACGGTTCACTCTGCTGGTGGGATTCGTCCATCGACGATGGTGTCACCTACCTGCGTGGCTTCCGTGCACACTTTGTCATCAATACACCTGCCCTCAAATCTATTCGCCGTGGCATGAAAGTGGTGATGGTGGAGCAGGAAGATACCGACACTCCGACCGATTTGGATTGGGTCAAGAATGCAGAGAATGCAGAGAATAATGACAACGCACAAGTTCAAAAAGTGATTATTGATAACCAACTCTACATCATCAGCCACGGCAAGACCTACAACGTCTTAGGCAATATAGTGAAGTAAAATTAACAACTAACAATAAATATCCAAACTTATGAAAACAACATTTGAGACCCCTCGCACGGACATTATCACCTGCGAGATGACTGGCACCATTCTAACCGGCAGTAGTGTAACTATTCCCATTGGGGAAGAACCAACTGGTGGTAAAGACATCTCCTAAATCCGTCACTCACAACAAAAAAGGAGAGTGTGTCACAATAGGCACACTCTCTTTTTGCCAAAAGTTGAAAAAGGGACATTAATCACCATTAATCAAGACATTAATCTTCGTTAATTATCAAGAATGCAGAGAATGCAAGATGCAATGTTGAAATTGAAATGGTCATTTGGTCATGACCATTTGCAATATGTAATCGAATGCAGAATGAGGCCGTGAAGCGTCCTAAAGAACTCTCTAAAATGTGTGTTCCCATATCGAAAAAACGGCAGGTAGACTAAGGAATTACTAAAGTATCACTAAGGTATCACTAAGGTTGACGACGGAATTTAGCAGTTTGTTGCATTTTTATTTGCGCACTTCGAAAAAAAGCATTACCTTTGCACGCTTTTTCGTCCCATTGGGGCAATGCGCCCTATGTAACAAATAAGGACAGAGGAAAAAGCATAACATGTTTAACCCTTTAACGTTCGGGTAGAGACAAGTGGCAAGGTCGCTTGTGTTCAGACCGAACAAACACACAGATGAAAGAAAATCTTTCTCTCCAGAACTTCGACTGGGACAGCTATGAAGCAGAAGCTCAAGGCTCAAAAAACGAAGAAGTTACTTCCCGTTATGATGCTACCCTAAATGCTATCAAGGACAATGAAGTCGTTGAGGGTACCGTAATGTCTATCAACAAACGCGAGGTTGTTGTTAACGTAGGTTTCAAGAGCGATGGTCTCGTTCCTGCTGCTGAGTTCCGTTACAATCCTGACCTCAAAGTGGGTGACAAAGTAGAAGTGTACATCAAAACGCAAGAGAACAAACTGGGACAACTCGAACTTAGCCACAAGGAAGCTATTGCTTCTCGTAGTTGGGATCGCGTTACCGCTGCTTGCGATGCACAAGAAATCGTTACCGGTTACATCAAATGCCGTACCAAAGGTGGCATGATTGTTGACGTTCTCGGTATGGAAGCTTTCCTGCCGGGTAGCCAAATCGACGTGAAACCTATCCGCGATTACGATGTATTTGTTGGCAAAACCATGGAATTCAAGATTGTGAAGGTTAATCAAGAGTTCCGTAATGTGGTTGTTTCTCACAAAGCTCTTATTGAGGCTGAACTTGAGGCTCAAAAGAAAGAAATCGTTTCCAAACTTGAGAAGGGTCAAGTACTCGAAGGTATTGTTAAGAACATCACCAGTTACGGTGTATTCATCGACCTCGGTGGCGTAGATGGTCTTATCCATATCACCGACTTGAGTTGGGGACGCGTTAACGATCCTAAGGATATCGTTCAACTCGACCAAAAAATCAACGTTGTTATTATTGACTTCGATGAAGAGAAAAAACGTATTGCTCTCGGCTTGAAACAACTCACCCCACATCCATGGGAAGCTCTGGACGCTGACCTCAAGGTAGGCGACAAAGTGCATGGTAAAGTAGTCGTTATGGCTGATTATGGTGCATTCGTTGAAATCGCTGAAGGCGTAGAGGGTCTCGTTCACGTGAGCGAAATGAGTTGGAGTCAGCACCTGCGTAGTGCATACGACTTCCTCAAAGTGGGTGACGAAATCGACGCTGTTATCCTCACTCTCGACCGCGACGAAAGAAAAATCTCTCTCGGTATCAAACAACTCAAGGCTGATCCTTGGGAAACTATCGACACCAAGTACGCTGTTGGCAGCCGCCACTTCGCAAAGGTTCGCAACTTCACCAACTTCGGCGTCTTCGTTGAAATCGAAGAGGGCGTTGAGGGCTTAATCCACATCAGCGACCTGAGTTGGACCAAAAAAATCAAACATCCTAACGAGTTCACCGCTATTGGCGCAGAAATCGAAGTCGTTGTTCTTGACATCGACAAAGAGAACCGCCGCTTGAGCTTGGGACACAAGCAACTTGAGGAAAATCCTTGGGAAGAACTTGAGGCTAAGTTTGGTGTGGATACCATCATCGAAGGTAAAATCGTTGAACTCAACGACAAAGGCGCTATCATCTGCATGGAAGAGGGCGTAGAAGGATTCTGCACCACTCGCCACCTCCAGAAAGAGGACAAATCTCAAGTAGCAGTTGGAGACACACTAAGTTTCCGCGTTATTGAGTTTAACCGCGATGCTAAACGCATCCAACTCAGTCACCTCCGTACATGGGAAGAGCGCAAAGAGGCTCCTGCCAAAGAGGCTAAAGCTCCAAAGAAAGAGGCTGCTCCTGAGATGCCAAAGGTAGAGAAGACTACACTCGGTGACTTGGATGTATTGGCTAACCTCAAAGCCACCATCGAAGCAGAAGATAAACCTGCTAAGAAAACAACTAAGAAAGCTGCTAAAACCGAAGAGTAATACCTTAAGTCTTTCTTATACAAAAAACGTCCATCGTAACTTGATGGACGTTTTTTTTGTGTGATGATTACAAATGCTCACGCAAACCGACTACTACACTATCAGACGTTGGACGGAGTTCTGCGGGGATAGGCTCAACGGGAGGACTGACCATCTTCAACGGGTCAATCGGACTACCACCTTTCCAAACTCGGAAATCCAAATGAGGTCCTGTCGAACTGCCTGTTGAACCGACATAACCTATCACTTCTCCTTGTGCCACATGTTTGCCTACAGCCAAACCTTTGGCAAACTTGCTCAAATGTAAATAAGCAGTTGTATAGGTTGAGTTGTGACGAATCTTAACCGTATTCCCTCCTCCGCCTTTGTATCCTTTCTCTATCACCACGCCATCTCCTATACTCACCACCGGTGTGCCTGCCGGCGCAGCATAATCCACCCCTGTATGCGGCCGCACTACCTTATAAATAGGGTGCTTGCGCGCGTACGTGAAATGAGATGATATACGTTTGTAGTTGAGTGGGGCTTTGAGAAAAGCCTTGCGCAGCGAATTGCCATCGGCGTCAAAATAACCAACACACTGTGCATCAGGCATTGTGCATCGAGCATCAAAATAATACGCTTCCTGCCACGTGCGGGCATGGTAGAAATGGGCAGCATGGATCCTGCCTATCCCTATACGGTTGTTATCTACCCACTGTTCATCGTAATACACCCGTATCGAGTCTCCCTGTTGTAAACCGAAAAAGTCTATCGTCCACGCGTAAATCTCACTCAACTCCAATGCCAGACTCACGGGCAAATCGTTGTTTATCATCGCGTTCCATAGATTGCTCTCTATCACAGCTTCGGCGGTACAGGGGCGAACATCAATATCCTTTGTCTGCTGCTCCACGTAAAAACTATCCTGCATGTGCAGCACCACGGCAGTCCTCACATCTTGCTCATACACCCAATGGCATAAGTGCTCCACTCCCAACGTGTCCGGAGCATAAAAGGCGTAATACCTCTTGCCCGAACGAATCGTGCGGTAATCAAACTCGTCTTTGTTCAGGCACAGAAGATAATTCTGCTGCTCACGACTTGCACCCAAACGACAAAATATCCCCCCTAATGTCTCACCGTCGTGCACTTGACCGGTGTCGATGCGAAACGCATCAGTCGGCAGTCCAAACTGATACACCGTGCATTGTGCATCGTGCATCGTGCCTTGGTCATCGTTTCCCTTACTCCCTGCGCAGGATGCTATCCCTGCCATAAAAAGCAAAAAGACCCCACAACGGACTAACCGTTGCGGAGCCTTGGTATAACTATTCTTTTGCATTACTTTACTTTTGGATATTTTCTAAACCACGATTGAATCTTCAAGCGAATAACGCCCAACAAAGCTTCGGAGAATATTCCTCCGGACATCTTACTTGTTCCCAACACACGGTTGACGAACACAATGGGAACTTCCTCAATAGCGAATCCGCACTTGTGGGCGGTAAATTTCATCTCAATTTGGAAAGCATATCCCTTGAAGTGTATCTTGTCCAACTCTATCGTCTCTAAAACGCGGCGCGTATAGCACATAAATCCTGCTGTTGTGTCATGAATAGACACTCCCAAAACGGTGCGGACGTATAGGCTGGCGAAATAACTCATCAGCACACGTCCCATCGGCCAGTTCACCACATTCACACCACTCACATAGCGACTGCCAATGGCTACATCGGCACCATGATTGGCGCAGGCCTCATACAACTTAACCAAATCTTGCGGGTTGTGACTGAAGTCGGCATCCATCTCAAAAATGTAGTCGTACTTATGCTCTATTGCCCACTTAAAACCGCATATATATGCCGTACCCAATCCTAACTTGCCTTGACGCTCCACAATGAACAAGCGGTCGACAAATTCGTCCTTCATCAATCGCTTAACAATATCGGCTGTTCCATCAGGTGAACCATCATCAATGATGAGCACATTAAACGCAATAGGCAATGTCATCACCGCACGGATGATGGCTTCTACATTCTCTTTTTCGTTATACGTTGGGATTATTACCAGTCTGTCTGTCATAATATTCTACTTTTATAAATTTTCCTCTTCTTCGCTCTCATCCTCGTTTTCGCTCTCGTTATGCGTTGTTTCCATAGTGAGAACTTGGTCGTTGAGGATATAGATAGGACTTGGTGTTGTACGATCCAAGGTGCGCAAGAAATAGTCTTTCCCTACTTCCAGTCCTATTTCCTCCAGATACGATGTTACCGTATCAAAGGCTATCTGAGGGTCGTTATTCTCACGCGAGAGGTGACATAGGAAGATATTGCGCATCCCCGGATGGTAGTTTTCTTGCAACAGTTTGCCGCAAGTATGGTTGCTCTGATGGCCAAAGGGCGACAAGATACGTTGTTTCAAATAGGTTGGATAAGCACCGTTGAGCAACTTCTGTTCATCATGGTTCGCCTCAATGACGATGTGATTGGCTGTTTTAAGATACTCCCTAAGCAAGTCGTTGGGCTCTCCGCAGTCGGTAGCGATCAAAAACCGTTGCCCCAAATAGTCAATCACATACCCTAAACAGTCTGTGGAGTCGTGACTGATGGAGAATGTGTTGATTCTCATTCCGAATAGTTCCCATGACTGCTCCTTGATGAAGTAACGTCTTGATCCGCGCAGTTTCTCCTTGACACCATAATTGGCATCTATTCCCTCGTGTATCTCGCGAGTTGAGTAGATGGGTACATGCACTTTTTCGCCTATCGTATCGACCGCACGGATGTGGTCGGCGTGGTCGTGCGTTACCAATACGCCCATTATGTTGCTCCAGTTGAGCCCCATATCCATCAATCCACGCTGAATACTGCGGGCAGAAATGCCTGCATCTATCAGTATGCCTCGCTGCGCAGTACCAAGATAGTAGCAATTGCCACTGCTACCACTGGCAAAACAACGAAATATGAGCGATAACTTTTCCACGTGTCACATAAATAGCCTGCAAAGGTACGGCTTTTTTTCAATATGCACAAACTTTTTTATGAGAAAATCTCTCGCCTGCGTATTTCACCGAGCACAATCGCTGTTGCGATGGCAACATTGAGCGATTCGGAAGTCTCTGCGTTCGGCGGAAAAGAGGGGATGCGTATCGGATGGGTTATCGTCTCTCGCACAGCGGTCGATATACCGTTGCCTTCGTTTCCCATAATCAGCACGCCATCCGTCTTTGTAGGGCAAGTTTTGTGGGACATCTTGTCCAATACAAGATACATATTTTCCCCTTCAAGCAACGTGCCCATGATGGGAGTTTTGTTCTCACGCTGCTGTTCAAGCCATTGTTTGAGGTTGTCCGTATATCTGACATCCACCCGCGTCAAAGCCCCCATCGTGGCTTGTACCACTTTGGGATTGTAGCAGTCCACCGTGTCCGACGAACAAACTATTTGCCGAACTCCAAACCAATCGGCAGTTCGGATGATGGTGCCCAGATTGCCCGGATCTTGTACGCCATCCAAAACCAATCGCAAGCCTCCCGCATCGGTCAAATCATCTACATTTCTGTTGCTTTGTCGAAAAACACCTATTACCCCTTGAGGCGTTTTGAGCGACGACATCTGCGCTATCTCTTGCTCACTCGCATTGGCGGAACTGATCATCAGATATGGCTCAAACCGTTCCTTTAATTCGTTTACGCATTTGGGACCTTCAGCCACAAACAGACCTGTCTCGTCGCGAAATTTCTTGTGCTGCAAACTGCGTACTAACTTGATTTGGGATTTGGAAATCGGTGCCATACAACTAATTTTTTTGCAAAGATAGAGATAAATTTGCATACATGCAAACTTTTTTGTACTTTTGTCGGCTGGTTTAGTATGCGTAAGTGTGCCCCATACATATCAAACGTCTTTTTGTTCGTGTTGAGTCTGGTGTTAGCCGGATGCAACACCACTAAGTTTGTCCCCGAAGGCAAGTTGCTGCTCAATAAAACCAAGATTGTCATTGATGACGCCGGTAAAGGAAGTAAAGCCAAAATGCAACCGTCGGAACTCAAGTCGTATTTGCGTCAAAAGCCGAATACAGAGATCTTCGGTTTTTGGAAGTTGCAACTGCACATCTACAACACCGCTCCCTCCGACACTACGACTACTGCTCGCAAGCGATTGGCACGCAATGCTCATCGTATGGGAGAAGCCCCCGAAGTCTTCAGCGAGGATATGACGGCGCTGAGTCTAACCCAACTGCAAAAAGCCGTGCAGAACCGTGGCTACTTCAATGTTCAAGTGGATACGACCATGTCTGTTTGTGACCGCAAAGTTAACCTCACGTACCACGTTCGTTGTGGCGAACCTTACACTCTACAGCAGTGCCGTTACGTAATGCCCGAACAAAGCCTCAAACACGTAGCTACCGACACGCGTGATTCGCACATCAAGGAAGAGATGATTTTTGACGTGGGCAAATTAGATGCCGAGCGGCAACGAATCGCCAAAGCTATGCGCAATAATGGCTATTACTATTTTGAAAAAGACATGTTGCGTTATACTGCCGACAGCACTGTGGGCAATCGTCAGGTGAAGGTGGAGATGTCACTGCGCGATTATGTGGACGAATTGCCCGATAGCATTTACCATCGCATTTTTCGCAAGTATCTCATTCGCAGGGTGTATTTTCACATCGATTACGACCCTGAGTTCCTGCCCGACAGCCTTGTTTTGGGACAGAGCACACGAGGGGATTACTCCTTCACATGGGCGGGCAAAACACAACTTCTCCGTGAACGAGCACTCATTCGTACTTCGGAGATACGACCGGGTAACCTCTACAGCGAAAAAGCTGTCGAAGCCACTTACGAACGGTTTAACCGGCTGGGAATCATCAAGTATGTTGATATTTCCTTTGACGACTGTGGCAACAACGAACTGGACTGCCATATTGTCATCTCACGCACTCGCCTTAACTCCGTAGCTGTGGATGTGGAGGGGAACTACTCCAGTGGCGATTGGGGAGTGGCTGCCGGATTGGGTTATGTGAATAAGAATATTTTTCGGGGTGCGGAAGAATTGTCTGTCAGTGCACGAGGCGGCTATGAATGGAGACAAAACGGCGGACGCGCCATCGAAGCGAAAGCCAATGCCGGACTCAAGTTCCCTAATTCACTAAACATCAACCTCGAATACAACTACCAAAAACGCCCCGATGAATTTACCCGAACCATTGCTAATGCCGGACTGGGATACTCCATCTCCAACCCACAAAGCCGGTGGAAACATACGTTTTCGTTCCTCGACATCAGTTATGTTTATTTGCCTTGGATTAGTGATGACTTCCGTGCAACGTTCCTGCGTCCGAATAACCTGCTTAAGTTCTCCTACGAAGACCACTTCATTGAGGCTTTTGCCTATGGGGTAGGATATAGTTCATTTGACAGCAAAGTTCCTTACCGAAGTTATGGGACATGGAAGATGCGAGGCGAAATAGCAGGAAATCTGCTTTACGGATTGAGCCATTTGTTCCATTTCAAGCAGAACGACGAAGGAGCCTATACTGTCTTTAATATCCCCTACTCTCAATACGCCAAGGTGGATATGGAATTTACCTACCATCAGATTTTCTCCGACAAACACCGTCTTGTCATGCGTGGTGCTATCGGAGTGGCAGTCCCGTTTGGCAATGCGCAAACTATCCCGTTTGAAAAACGCTATTTCTCCGGAGGCAGCAATAGTCTGCGCGGATGGACGATGCGCTCACTCGGACCCGGAGCATACAAAGGAACAGGCGATCGTATTGACTACAACAACCAAGCCGGAGATATACGATTAGACCTCAACATTGAATACCGCTGGAAAGTGTGGTCTATCATTGAACTGGCGGCTTTTACCGATGCAGGCAATGTGTGGACTATCCATTCCTATCAGTCGCAGCCACATGGCGATTTTCAGTGGAATCGTTTCTACCGCGAGATAGCCTGGAGCTATGGTGCAGGCTTGCGCCTTGACCTCAGTTTTCTCATCCTACGTCTGGACTTCGGTTTCAAACTCTATGACCCCAGCCGCATTTACACCGATGGCAAACAGTGGCGTACTGCGACTAACTCCTGGCGATGGAAAGAGGATGCGGCCGTCCATTTTGCTATTGGTTATCCATTTTGAGCATAGACTATTATTGTGTTGAAAGCATCCTACATATCATCCGTTCCGGAGGCCGGCTGTGACGAA
>JAGHSR010000008.1 GCA_018065765.1 Candidatus Colicola coprequi | reverse complement strand
ATATATAATCCCCGCATAGGAAGAAGAATATAATAAGTTATAGAAACTCTGTCACTGCTGTCACTGCTGTCACTACCGTCACTCACGCCACTCATACCACTCATGCCACAAAAAAGGAGATAAAGACCCTATAGGGAAGTGAGAGGGAAAGTGAGAGGGAAATGAGAGGGAAAGTGAGAGGGAAAGTGGGAAAGTGAGTGTCAAGTGTCGAGAGAGTGTCGAGAGACCCTCGAGAGACTGTCGAGAAAAAAGAGAGCAAACTCTACACTCCCCCTTGCCCTATAAGGGAAAGGGTTGGGGATAGGGTCTCCATAAAAAAGCACTCACCACGTGAGCGCTTTTTGCATTTTTTTTGCACAATTCAAAAAAAGGTTGTACCTTTGTCGCTCGAATTACGCCACAACTTGTGGCGCAAAATTGTAGGGTCTTTTATGGAAGTCAGACATATTCATAAGTCATTTGGCAAACAGGTTGTTTTGCAGGATGTTAATTTTCATTTGCATCCGGGGGAAGTTCTTGGTTTGCTTGGTCCCAATGGTGCCGGTAAATCCACGTTGATGAAGATTATTGTCGGACTCTGGTCCCCTGATTCCGGAGAGATAGATGTTCCTTCCCACATAGGTTATCTCCCCGAGCAGAACCCTCTATACGATGAGATGTATGTCCGTGAGTACCTTCAGTTCATGTCACGAATGCTTTATATGGGGGAAGCCTCCCCCCACCCCCACCCCGAAGGGAAGGGAGATCGGAGTCATAGTAGCTATAGGCCGCTACGCTGCTATAGAAAAGAGGAGGACCCTAACGAGATAGAAAATCTCATACAGCGTGTAGGGCTTACTACCGAGGCGAACAAACGAATAGGCAGTTTGAGCAAGGGATACCGTCAGCGGGTAGGTCTGGCACAAGCACTGTTGGGCAATCCGGAATTGCTTATTTTGGACGAACCGACTACCGGCCTTGACCCCAACCAACTCACCGAGATACGGCAACTCATCAAGGGGTTGACGATGCACGATGCACGATGCACAATGCACGATGCAGAATGCAAAATGCAAGATAGAGGATGTACGGTTATTCTTTCTACACATATACTGCAAGAGGTGCGTGAGATGTGCGACCGCGTGATTATATTAGATCATGGTCAGATTAAGGCAGAGCAAGTCATTGACAACAATACCAACATAGAACAGCTTTTTTTGAATGCAACAAGAGGAATTTGATATTCGCGAACAAATGAACGAAAAAGAGCAGGACAATGCCTTGCGTCCCCTTCGTTTTGCTGATTTTGCCGGACAAAGCAAGATTGTCAGCAATCTGCGTGTTTTTGTGCAAGCAGCACGCATGCGTCACGAGAGTTTGGATCATGTGTTGCTTTTTGGTCCTCCCGGATTGGGCAAGACTACCCTAAGCAATATCATAGCCAACGAACTCGGTGTGGGATTTAAAGTGACCTCCGGTCCTGTCTTGGACAAGCCCGGCGATTTGGCAGGACTGCTCACATCGCTGGAGGAGAATGATGTGCTCTTCATAGACGAAATCCATCGCCTAAGTCCCGTTGTGGAGGAATACTATATTCCGCGATGGAGGATTACCGCATAGATATTATGATTGACAAAGGTCCTTCTGCCCGTACCATACAGATAGACCTCAATCATTTTACCCTCATTGGTGCCACCACACGTTCGGGACTACTGACATCCCCTCTTCGTGCCCGCTTTGGTATCAATTGTCACCTTGAGTACTACGATGCCGACATCTTGGCGGGTATTGTTTCCCGCAGTGCAGGCTTATTGGGCATTCTGATTGACGAGCAAGCCGCACACGAGATAGCTCGCAGAAGTCGCGGTACGCCCCGTATTGCGAATGCACTTTTGCGTCGAGTGAGAGACTTTGCGCAAGTGAAGGGAGACGGGCATATTGACCTTGAGATAGCCCAATACGCACTGGAAGCCCTCAATATTGACACGTTCGGTTTGGATGAGATTGACAACAAACTGCTTTGCACCATCATTGACAAGTTCAAGGGAGGTCCTGTTGGTGTTAACAACATTGCCACCGCTATGGGTGAGGATGCAGGCACCATCGAAGATGTGTACGAACCTTATCTAATCAAAGAAGGCTTCATCAAGCGGACTCCGCGTGGGCGCGAAGCAACCGAATTGGCTTACAAGCATCTCGGCAAGAGTTTGTTGAATCGGGATAGTCAGCAAAGTTTGTTTTGAATCCTGACGAAAAGTGTGTACTGACAATGAAAAATTACAAAGCCGTTCTTATCGATTGGGATCAGACCATTGGTGATTGGGACTATGCAGCATATCATGCGCTGCAAGACTTGTTTGCCCAATATCGTCTTGAGGAGTTTTTTCCATCTTTTCAGCAATGGTTTGACACCTACGAAGAGCACAACCTTGTTCTATGGGGACGGTATGGGAAAGGCGAGATAACGCGCGCTTTCTTGCAGCGTGACCGTTTTCTCTATCCTATCACGCAGCAGCTGAGGCTTGATATCGCTCCCCGCCCTCTCATTGATTTGGCTGACCGTATTGGCAAGGATTTTCTGCAACTTACCAATCGCTATTTCACCCTTTTGCCCGACGCTGCCGAGATCGTTCGCTATCTCGCTGACAAATATCCTCTTACCATCATCAGCAACGGGTTTGGCGAGGTGCAACACTACAAGATTGCGCATTCCGGATTGCAACAATGCTTCAAATATATTCTTCTTAGCGAAGAGGTAGGCATCAACAAGCCGCAGCCGGGCATTTATCAGCGCGCCTTGGAACTCAATGGTGTCACGGCTGATGAAGCCATCATGATTGGTGACAGTTACAACTCCGACATCCTGGGAGCCCAAAATGCTCACATTGACCAGTTGTGGATTCGCCCCTCTTCCGCTCCCAAGGAGCAAACTGCCACTTACGAAGTGACAAACATCCGAGATATAATGCAGATATTATGACAAAATGGCAGAAAAATTGCTTATGGCACGGGAATTGCCCTTTTCCTGAAAATTTCATTTGACCTATGGCTAAAAAAGATAAAAACAAACATCCTATCGAGTCTCAGTCAACCATTGAGACGGTGCAACTACAAGAACACGTTGCTGAACTTGAGCAACTCCTGAACGCGGAGAAAGAGAAAGTGCAAGAATTAGAAGACCTCAAGCTTCGCCAAATGGCTGAGTTTGATAATTTCCGTCGTCGCACCAACAAAGAAAAACTTGATTTAATGGAGTCCGCAGGCGAACAAATCTTCCGAGATATGCTTCCTCTGATAGATGATTTTGAGCGCGCTGTACAAGCCACGCACAACAGCGAGGATTTGGCCACGTTGCGCGAAGGGGTTGAACTCATTCAGCAGAAGTTTATCTCTTTCCTTGAGCAGCACCACGTTACTTCCATAGCTACGCAAGATGCTGATTTCAATACCGACTTGCATGAAGCCATCACCACCTTGGCAGCAGGAGAAGACAAAAAAGGCAAAGTGATTGATTGTACCCAAAAAGGCTATTTGCTGGGGCAGAAAGTGATACGTTTTGCCAAAGTGGTAGTGGGAGAGTAGAAAGCCCCCACTAAATGCAGAATGCAAAATGCAAAATGCAGAATGCAAAATGCAAAATGCAAAATGCAGAATGCAAAATGCAGAATGCGGAATGCAAAATGCAGAGTAGAAATTAGAGTTTAAAGATTAAAGAGATGGCTGAGAAAAGAGACTATTATGAGGTGTTAGGGGTCAGCAAGACCGCTTCCGACCAAGAAATTAAGTCAGCTTACCGTAAGTTGGCTATTAAGTATCACCCTGACAAACATGTCAACGACTCTGAAGCCGACAAGAAAGCGGCTGAGGAACATTTTAAGGAAGCTGCCGAAGCTTATGAAGTTCTCAGCGACCCCCAAAAACGCCAGCGTTACGATCAGTTTGGTCATGCAGGCATGGGAGGTGCCGGTGGATTCAGTGGCGGATTTACCGACATGAACGATATCTTCTCACACTTTGGTGACCTGTTTGAGAGTTGGGGTATGGGAGGAATGGGCGGAGGCTTTTCGTCCTTCTTTGGCGGTGGACGAGGTGGACAGCGTGTTCGACGCGGTACGGATCTACGGGTTAAGGTAGTGCTTTCGTTAGAAGAGATTGCCACCGGTGTCGAAAAGAAAATCAAGGTTCGCAAACTCGTTGAATGCCCATCCTGCCACGGTTCCGGTTCTAACGATGGAGCAGTGGATCAGTGCCCGACCTGTCATGGCACAGGGCGTATCGTGCGCGCGCAACGCGGTATATTCGGTATGATGCAAGTGCAAGAGGAATGTCCCACCTGTCACGGCGAAGGCAAGATCATCCGTAACAAATGCACCAAATGCAGTGGTGAAGGTGTGATACGCGATGAGGAGATTATCTCCATCAAGATTCCTGCCGGTGTGAGTGGTGGTATGCAGATTCCTATTCAGGGAAAGGGCAATGCTGCTCCTCGCGGAGGAATACCCGGGGACTTGATCGTTCTCGTGGAAGAGAGTGAGCACAAAGACCTTATCCGCGAAGGCAACGACTTGGTGTACAACCTGCTTTTGGACTTGCCTACTGCTATTTTAGGCGGACAAGTCAAGATTCCTACACTCAACGGAGAAGCCAAGATCACTATTTCTCCGGGCACGCAACCCGGCAAAGTGCTGCGCATGCGAGGCAAAGGACTACCTATCATTGACCAATACGCACGTCAATATGGCACGGGCGATTTGCTCATCAATGTGGGAGTCTATATTCCGGAACGGCTCAATCGAGAAGAAAAAGCACTCATTGAGCAGCTGCAAGACTCCGACAATATCCGTCCCGGAACATCGGACAAGAAAAATTTCTTTAAGAACCTGTTTGGATAAGTCCTTTACATATCGAACACTACTCATGGCGATACTGCTCAGTATCGCCAATGTTGTTTTTGCTATGGTGCCCATTCAGTCACCCGTTTTGAGTGGCAACCCAACCGGCATTGCTCCCTTATATTTTGGTCCTAACGCCCTACCCGTTCCGGAGATGTTGGACGGACGAACAAAGAGTCAATTGCACCTTGAACTGGCAGGCGATGGGTATTGGGGGAACTATGGAGACCGGACTGCCGATGTCTTCGCTCGCATCTACGTACCCCTCTTCACCCCACGTGTCAATCTCACACTATGGATGCCCATCATGGAATGGTACAGTCTAAGCGATGAGCGCCGAAGTATGTGCCGTATTGCTGACAGTACCCTCACACGCGGACACGAAGCAGGAGATGTGTATGTTTCCACCGATATTCATGTACTGACGCAGCGGCGTTTTCGCCCCGACATAGCTATTCGCGCCGCTATCAAGTCCGCCAGCGGAGGAGGGTTTGACAAAGCTCGTTATTACGATAATCCCGGTTATTTCTTCGATGTATCTCTGGGCAAATCCATCTATGTCGGTCGTGAGGGGGTAACTGGATTGCCAAACGAACATCTACCATTCGAATTGCGGCTGAGTGGCAGTGCCGGATTTCTCTGCTGGCAAACCGACAACGGACGACAAAACGATGCGGTTATGTATGGTTTGCAATTGCTCATTCAGCATCAATATGTTTCGCTGCGCGCCGGTTGGGAAGGCTATGTAGGATGGGAAGATTATGGCGACCAACCTATGGTCATACGAGCCAAATTAGCAGGACACATCCGCGGTTTTGAGCCCTATGTGCAGTATCAGTACGGCGTTCACGATTATCCCTTCCACCAACTCCGTATCGGTCTATCCTACTCAATTGATATCCTCAAGAAATGAAAACCACACATCATACATCGTTCATCTGTTTGTGTTTACTCCTCTTATGCAGTCTATCACCGACCATGGTGTCCGCTGAGCCTTTGGATGTAGAACACACAGCACGCACAGGCATGGATAGTGTGCCCGCAGAATTTTTTCGCAAATGGTATCACAAAAGCGATTTGATTTATTACCTCGAAGCACTCAACGACCATAGTATCGTAGAAACATCTTCGTATGGTCAATGGTCCGAACCGGAACGACTAACTTTTGCAATTGAGGGATTACCTTATACAGCCAATCGCTTTTATATAGACGGTTTTCGTGTGGATGATCGATTTCAGCCGGGTAGCACAGTATATGTACCTAATATGCAGCGGCACAATCTGTTGACCAATACGCACACTTCACAATTGTATTTTACGCAAGATCCATTGGCAAGCGATTATGTGCAAGCGTCCTACAATTTTGGTCAATTAGGGAATGGCGAACCCATGCCGGGAACAGAATGGATTTTCAACATCGCACATCGGTCACCCATGCAAAGTGCTGACACGTACAAACATGTGTCTGCTCGTCGTCATCTGAAAGGAGCAGGTAAATTGGATGCTGCTTACACGCTGCATGATAAGCGGGGCAATGCCTATCGCCAACATATATATGCCAGTTATGGTCAACGGCTTATCACACGAGAAGATCAATGCGCATTGATCACGGATGACCCATTCTATACTGCATCGTACTACAAGGTACAGGCAGACGGCACTATTTGTCATTTACCATCTAAAAACTGCAATCTCAACTATCGTCTCAATTTCTCAGGGAGAGACGATGGAGGAAGCGAGTATTTATTTAACTATGGCGAAGTGTACAACTTGAAAAACTATAGCGCTTCCCTGTATGCCAAGAGTGATTATGTAACCACCGGTCTGAGTTGGGCAACCAATGTGGTCCATCACAACGATTTGAGTTTTAGCAAGAACATCATTGACCAAGACGGTGAGAGTTTTGCTCCGTGGGTTGCAGATGGCAAAACCCATGAACTCAGTTGGGCTGTCAACTATGAGCAACCCGTCTTGCCCTGGCTCAAAGTGCATGTTGATGCCTTCAACTCGCTCATTCATTTTGTCCCGGAACAAACTTCGTGGTCCAACCGTGTCTATCTGCAGTCGCCTATTGCAGCTACACCTACCGCACTATATCGCTACGAGTGGAACAGTCATGCTTTTACCGGCGGCTTATTGGAAAACACCATCGGGGTGAGTGCACATTATCCGGTGTGCAGGCAGTTGGATATCAACGCCCATTTAGACTTCACCTTGGATGCTATTCTGCTTGCCGGAAAAAGCAAAGTCAGCCCCAATCTGCAAGCCGGATTTAATCTGGATATCCATCCTTGCAAATGGTTTGAGATGGGTATGACCTTAGCCTATGAGCGCATGCCCTATACCCTTGAGTACTTGCGCTTCATGTCCAACGAATACATGAATGCCGAGATTTATTTAGACGAATCCAACACCCTTTTGGCCACCTCCGGAGGCAAATACCACAACTACAAAAAAGGACTTCCACAAACATCCTACATAGAGTTCGACTTGCCCATTTGCTTCCGGTTTGGACGCCACGAAATAGTCTTGCAACAGAGTTACAAAAAATTCTTTAACGCATGGCATACCTATTATGCGCGACCTTTGGATGAATACGGGTTCTATCAGTCTAAGGATGGAATCAACGTCTATTACCACAAGCCTGGGGAAAAACTTTACGAAGTGGGGAGTGCCCCTGCGTTCTCCGGCAATACGATGGGATTTATCAAATCATCTCCTTACTATTTCAGCCAATTGACACGCTACACCTATACCGGCCAAAAAGTGACCTTCAGTTTGGGATGGCAATCTATGCAAGCTGCCGGATACTGTGGTTTAGGCAATGGAGCCAATAGCAATTCCTTGGGCGTACTTTCGGAAACAACCGCCAATCCCAATACGCAAAACGTGGTACAAAATCAAGGTGCACCGGCACCGGGTGTGGGCAGATATGATTTAGACAAAGGATATGTGTGCCGAATCTATGTAGGGTATAATATCTGCAAATGGGTGCAAATAGGCGCCACACTCAAATGGACGGATGGAAAACCTTTCACATCATACATCTATTTCCATGATAACCAACAGGTAGCCATTCTCCCCGAACAATCTCGTGGCACTAACCCTACGGATAATCATTTCGGGAAAAGACACTGTGCCAAGTACAATATAGATGTTCATTTGCAGGGACATTGGAAAGTAAATAACGTCCCCATGACCTTGAATATTGAAGGCTATAACGTGTGGGATTTCTGTCACGATTTGGCTGAGATGTCTTTTGTGCAAGATATTCCTGAGGCTACTCGAGCTTCCATCATCATGGATATTCCCGTAGGCTTACTCGCCACGTTGACGATTGATATTAACCAATAATAGACTGGACATAGAGAATGAAAGAACGATTTGTCATTTTAGCCAAATATTATCTATTTTGGGTGCTTTTCTTTGCTGTACAAAAACCCATTTTCCTGATTTGGCAGCACCGACTAATGGGGGATATTTCCTTTTGCGACTGGTTTCGCGTGATAGGACACGGACTGCCATTGGACCTCAGCGTGGCTGCATACATTGCCATGGTGATGGGGCTTATCTTGTGCATAAGTGTGTGGGTTAAACCACGTATCACTCAGATTCTCAGTGACATACTGACAAGTATTTGCCTTTTTATAGGACTTTGGACCTTATTGGGGGATAATGGCTGTTTCCCTGCATGGGGATACCACTTAGACAAATCCATTTTTGTTTACCTGTCCTCACCGCGCGAGGCATTAGCCTGTGCCGAATGGTGGGTTTGGATATTGGCATTGATTGCGTTTGTTATCCTATTTGTTGTCGCGCTATGGACCTATCGAAAAATCATTTTCTCAACATCCGACAGGCTTTCTCTACAGAAAGAAATCTCTAAGAGCATTACCCAAAAAGTTCTACACACGCTCCCGCTTCTCCTCGTAACTTGCTTACTTTTTCTTCCCGCTCGAGGCAGTGTCACGGTCAGTACCATGAATACGGGACGAGTGTATTTTTCCGACAACACAATGCTCAATCAAGCAGCCATCAATCCTTTGTTCAATATCGTTGAATCCCTGAGTGAGCAAACGTTTGACACACGCAAATACACCTACATGACAGCGGAAGATGCCTCTGCAGCCATCCGCCCACTCTACTCCTTTGACCCAACTTCGACCACCCATCCGCAGATATCCAATGCCGACCACGTCATCCTTATCATCCTGGAGGGTTTCTCTCTCAATGCTTGGGATGCCATGCCGCATGTGCAACAATTGGCTGAACAAGGTATTTTCTTTGCCAATGCGTACGCCTCATCCTATCGAACCGACAGGGGAGTAGTAGCAACGCTCAGCGGTTTTCCCGGACAACCCACTTCATCGCTGATGACTGCTCCCGCCAAGTCCGCTCACTTGCCCAATCTGGGTTTGAGTCTGAGTGCTTCCGGATACAAAACACGTTTTTTCTATGGAGGAGACGAGGATTTTACCAATATGCGCTCTTATCTTGTAGCTGGAGGATTTATTCAGCGTTATTGCGACAAAGATTTTCCGCTGTCAGACCGACTCAGTAAATGGGGCGTTCCCGACCATATTCTTCTCCCGTTTGCTTCCAATGAAATTGCACAAAACAGCCTGATAGCGGGGAACAAAAGTTTCGACGTCATCTTGTCGCTGTCAAGTCACGAACCCTTTGATGTACCCTATCATCATTTAGATCATCCCTACCTCAATTCCATTGCCTATACAGATAGTTGTTTAGGGGCTTTTGTTGAGAAACTATCTGTACGTTCGGAGTGGAATAATACACTGTTGGTTCTGGTGGCAGACCATGGATACCCGTATCCGGATGGTTTGCAAAATTTCCAGCCGGAACGATATCGTATTCCGATGGTGATAGCAGGTGGAGCTATCTCCAAACCGCAACAAGTTCATACACTTTGTTCGCAAATCGATCTCGCACCAACACTGCTTGCCTATATGGGATTGGATTATTCCTCTTATCAATTTGGCAAAAATATTCTTTCCGATTCCTGTCCCGAATTTGCTTTCTATAGTTTCAACGATGGTTTTGGACTCATCTACGCTCCCGAATGCGAAACCACATCACAGCACACTGCACCCGACACCATCGTCATCGATGCCAAATCCAATCTGCCTCTCATTCATTCCTCCAATCAAAGCATAGACACCCTTGCGCGCGCCATGATGCAATCTATCATGCAGTCTATTGATAGCCTTTGACCTTGCATGGTATGACCTGATCCTAATAGGAATATCCATAAATTTTTCATGGACAACGCTTTTCCATGCAAGCTATCTTCACCGTTGTGGGAACTCTCCGTACTCCTCAAACGTGTAATTGAGAAAATCGTTCATAGGCTTGGCTGCTTTGGCTATGTCCATCAATTGGTCCATAAAATTCGGCGAACATACATCTTCATCTCGTATGAATGTAGAAATTGTGAACATCTTCCGTTTAATCCATTCCTCTACACGCTCACGATGGGGTGAGTCTATTCCATCCAAACTAAAGTCCTTGGGAGTCTTCTTCAACATCCAATCCGTGTCAAAATCCACAAAGTATCTCTTAAACTCCGCTCTTCCCATCAAATCCTCCACCTCGTCATAATTAGCCACAATCTCCTTACGAAGCACCTTCAACAGTTCCGGAGCCGGACACCATATACCCGCAGCAAACAGACAATGTCCGGGCTGCAAATGAAGATAATAACCGGCATGCTGAGATTTTTTTCCTCCTTTTGCGGCAGGAAAAACTCCAAACCACTCCTTATAAGGACGCTTATCTGCAGAGAAACGCACATCCCGATAAATACGCCATATACAGTCCTTGGGCGTCAAGCCGCTAAGTTCCGGTTCTAACTCACTCAAACGAGCAATATATTCCTCGGACAACTTTTCAAAACGCGTATGGCAACGTCTATACCATTCCTTGTTTGCAGTAAACCATTCGCGCGTGTTATTGCACGCCAATTGATTAAGAAAATCTAAAATGTCTTGCATAAATCAAATATTTGTAGTACCTTTGCGCCGTTCTTGACAAAACACGAGATTATGGC
>JAGHSR010000156.1 GCA_018065765.1 Candidatus Colicola coprequi | reverse complement strand
TCCCTCGCCTACGGACTAAAAGGATAGGCAAAGCCACGATAGCGATTGTGGCAGCAGGTGAAAGTCCTGCATGACATAAGAAAAATATAGCGTTGTAAGCCCAACTTGATTACTTGAAACTTCGACACTTTCAGTAATTATTTGATGTTCAAGCATGGTTTACGGACGCTCACGTTGTCGCGTGAGTTTTCCGTGCATTTATTTGAACATCAAAGGTAGTCGAAGACCTCAAGTAATCAAATGAAGCGAGCGAAAGCCCACGCTTTTTTGTGTCTGTTAATTTTTTGTGTCTATTAATGTAATCTGGGTTCCTATTTTTCTAGGTCACTAGGAATACTAAAATAGCGCAGCGGTCTAGATTTTCTAGATTATCTATAAAATATAAAACGGAGTATGCCGAAAGCCGACTAATAAAGTGGAGGCAAAAACTAAAAACAATTAAAATCAAATGAAAAAGATTTTTTCAGTATGTGCAGCCATGATTGCTGCGATGACGTTGTCGGCTCAAACACCGATTGTAAAGTCCTGCGCCGAAGCCGCTGCTATTGCTTTGGCTCTCACAGAGAACAATGTACCTACCGAGGAAGTTTACTCCATCACCGGTTATGTAACCAATGTGGTAAGTGCTGTAAGTAAAGGGCAGCAGACTTTCTGGATGGACGATGAGAAAGGTGATAAGAAGACCTTTGAATCGTACTATTGCAACCTGCCTAAGGATGACCAAAACACCCTCAATGTAGGTGACAAAGTGAAGATTGTAGGTAAGATTATGAAATACAACACAACTCCCGAAATGAAGAATGGTGACATTACGATTTTGAATCGCGTACTGGTTCAGCGTGACACATTCACAGTTACGACGTGTGAGGCGTATGACAAGTGCTCGTCCTTATCCGATGGTGATGCATCAATTGACTATTTCATTGTACGTGATAAAGTTATGTCAGTGGACGACACAAACGAGAACTACGGTTGGCAGAATATCACTTTCCAGTGTGAGGAGGGTAAACTGCTTGTTGGTTACCACATTAACTTCGGTGGCAAAGAGAATTTCTGCGCTGTAGGTGATAGTGTTGAGATTATCGGAACGCTGAAGAACTACGGTGGCAAGATGGAAATAGAAGGTAAGGGTGTTGTCTTCGCTAAGGGACAAGTTGTTATTGACAATTTGAACAATATCATTACTTACACAGCAACGTCGAAACTGACCGAAACGACAGACACGTACAGTGCAGGTCTTCTCACTAATGCTTTTAATACGGCTATTTCATCCCATACCTTTTCCAATGGAACAGGTACGATTACTTTTTCAGGTAAAATCACAACGATTGGAGATTATGCTTTCAGAGGTTGCAGCGGTTTGACTTCGGTAACCATTCCCAATTCCGTTACAACGATTGGAAATTATGCTTTCTTTGGTTGCACAAGTCTGACCAAGACTAATTATACTGGTACCATTGTTGATTGGTGTAAAACAAAATTTAGTGATTATACCGCTAATCCTATATATTATAGCAAAAACTTGTTTATCAATAATGCAGAAATAAAAGATTTGGTTATTCCAACAGGTGTAGAAACAATAGAAGATTATGCTTTTGATGGTTGTAGCGGTTTGACCTCAGTAACGATTCCATCTTCCGTCACCACGATTGGAAACCATGCTTTCGATGGTTGTAGTGGTTTGACCTCTGTAACGATTCCCAATTCTGTTACAACAATAGGAAATAGTGCTTTCTATGGTTGCAGTGGTTTGACCTCGGTAACTATCTCCAATTCTATCACAACAATTGGAGAGTGGGTTTTCAAATATTGTACTGGTTTGACCTCGGTAACCATTCCCAATTCCGTTACCACGATTGGAGAAGAAGCGTTCTCTTATTGCGTCAGTTTAACATCTGTCGCCATTGGCAATTCCGTCACAACGATTGGGGAGGATGCTTTCTACAAGTGTTCTGGTTTGACTTCAATAACACTTCCATTTTCTATCACCACGATAGAAGGTTACGCTTTCTCAGGCTGTACTGGTTTGACTAAGACCAATTATACCGGAACTATTTCTGATTGGTGCAAGATTAGATTTAATGGCCCTACTCCTACTTCTAACCCTATGTACCATAGTCATAATTTCTATATCAACGATGTGGAAGTGAAGGATTTGGTCATTCCAAGTGATGTAGATGCGATTAGTAATTATGCCTTCTATAATTGCGATATTTTGACTTCTGTGACGATTGGCAATTCCGTCACAACGATTGGAGATAAGGCTTTCTATAATTGCTACGGTTTGAAAACGGTATATAATCTGTCTAATTTGAATATCACAAAAGGTTCAACTGATAATGGATATGTGGCGTATTATGCTAACAATGTATACGATGGAATACTCGTAGGCGATTTTGTAATCAAGGATGATACCATTGTGACAGAGTATATCGGTACGGCGACCGAGATAATTATTCCTAATGGTATAACGGTGATTGAAGAATATGCTTTCTATAATTGCAGCGGTTTGACATCAATAACTATTCCCAATTCCGTCACCACGATTGGAGAGAGAGCTTTCATGTATTGCAGTGGTTTGACCTCGGTAGTTATTCCATCTTCCGTCACCACGATTAGAGATTATGCTTTCTCTGGTTGCGGAGGTTTGAGTTCGGTAACTATCCCTAATTCCGTCACAACTATTGGAAGTAATGCTTTCTATAATTGCAGTAGCTTGACCTCGGTAACGATAGGTAATTCCATCACAACGATTGGAGATTATGCTTTCTCTGGTTGCGGAGGTTTGACATCTATTATCATCCCATCTTCTGTCACTACGATTGGACGTTCTGCTTTCTATTATTGCTGGGGTCTAACATCCGTAACGATAGGCAATTCCGTCACAATGATTGAGGATAATGCATTTTATGATTGCGACAATTTGTCAAGCGTAACAATTGAGGCAACTACGCCACCAAGTATAGGTAGTTGGGTATGGAGTCATAACGGATCTTATTGTGTTTTTTATATCCCCTGTGGTACAAAAACTGCTTATCAGGAAGCATGGGGACATGGAACTTTTATTGAACCATCTTTTGATTATGCACTCGAATTAAAAGAATCGGAATATGGAAGAGTTCAAAATACCGCCCCATTAACATGTGCAAATAATGTAGCTGTTTTGGTCGCCTATCCTCAAGCAGGATACCATTTTGCCCAATGGAATGACGGCAATACGGATAATCCTCGTTCTGTTGTAATCACACAAGATACTACTATGGAGGCATTCTTTGCTATGGATTATTCTGGTCAATGTGGAGATAATCTCTATTGGCAGTACAATAATGACACATTAAGTATAACAGGAAATGGTGCAAT
Organism: Candidatus Colicola coprequi; assembly: GCA_018065765.1. GTDB lineage: Bacteria > Bacteroidota > Bacteroidia > Bacteroidales > Paludibacteraceae > Colicola > Colicola coprequi. The sequence goes on along the minus strand of JAGHSR010000156.1, from coordinate 16,023 downwards.
GTATGATGGGCAGCCATGGTATTTGTTTGTAGATAGTATTACCGAGATATCCCTTCCTTCCGAATTAACCACTATCGGTGCAAGTGCTTTTGCCAATATTGCTAAATTGAATAGCATCACTATTCCTGCCTTGGTCACTGCGATTGGAGATTATGCTTTTGATGGTTGCCGTAAACTATTCGATATATATTGTCTCGCAATAGAACCACCTGTAGCACAAACGTCCTCTTTTACGAACTACAATGTTTACTTGCATGTACCCTGTAACATCTTGCGCGATTATCAAATGGACGCAGTCTTTGGCTCATTCAAGTATATTGAGTGCATGGGTGCAGAGGAAACATTTATAGAAGGAGACCAAGTTATTGTAATTACCTCTACCGACAATGTCACTCTAACTTGGCCTGCTGATGACCAAGCAGCAGGGTATTCAATTGAGATTACCAAAGACGGTGTAGTGTTCTGCACTCTGAAGTTCAATGCCAACGGTCAGCTGACAAGCATTGCTTTTGCTCCGTCTCGTTGGGAAGCACATACGATGCCTGCTGCTACGATGACTACTAATGGTTGGCAATTTACGGTTACGGAACTAACTCCGGGCAGCAAATATAATTACACAATAGATGTCTTGGACGCAAGTCAACAATCTATCAAACAATACAAAGGCGAGTTTACTACAACAGGTGGTATATCGACCGACCTTGAAGGGTTGACGATTGACAATGCACAATGCACGGTGAAGAAAATGATAATTGACAATCAGTTATTCATTCGCCGAGGCAACGAACTCTACAACGCTATGGGACAGAAAGTAAAATAAACATCCATTTTCAAACATTATCTAAACAAGGGGAGAGCAATCTCCTCTTGTTGTTTTTGCAGTCACCATGGTTCATCGTTGACTTATAACATGATAGCCAAACATAACTGATAGCAATAACCAATAGCCGGACAACCTATAAATAGCCAGCCAAACAGACAAATAAATAAATGATCTTTGACAAGTCGTATTATTGTACTCCAACAAATGAAGAATAGTTGTCAGGAGTAATTACCTCAAATGAAGCATTAGGATATGTATCCCTAAATGCTTTTGGAGCATTGGGCGTTTTCTTGGGATTGAATTTGAATTCAAAAGCACTCATAACACCATCTTCTATTTCGATGAAATCAATCTCAGATTGTGCGTGCGTTCTCCAAAAATAGATTTGCGCAAATCTCCCAGAATATGTATTATGTTTGATGCGTTCACTCAACATCAGATTCTCCCACAAGGCACCAATGTCGGTTCGTAATGATAGTGGAGCGAAATTACTGATAATAGCATTACGCACGCCATTATCGTAGAAATATATCTTGCGATTATGACGTAGTTCTGTGCGAAGACTACCACTATAGGACGGCAAGCGGAAAATAACAAAACATTTTTCCAACAAATTATACACAAATTAAAACATATAAATTCTACAATTTTATACCAAAAATGTAGAATATAATCTACAAATTTATACTAAAAACATAGAATAGTAACTGCGACAGCAAGCTTTTTTTAAGGCGTTGGCTATTTTTTTGAAAATAAATTTGTACGTTCCATAAAAAAGCCGTACCTTTGCACGCTAATTTGTATAAAAAGGTATGATTATTAGCCGAAATATATTTCGTATTGCGTGCATCGGTATAGTGATGGCATTATGTGCTACTGCTTGCACCGATTCGGAGCAGTTCCCGTCTTCTCCGGATTACGACAATTCCGTGTTACCTCCTGACAAGGCAGACACTACGGGTATGAACATTCCTGCTGAGGCGATTACCGTTTCGGAGGCGCGTGCGATAGGAAAAGCATTGGGCAAGGGCGGCACATCCACGGAGAAGTATTACATCAAAGGATTTGTCAAGAGTTTTGGTTCAAAACATGAAGATGGGATGAACAATTTTGGCAACGCTGTTTTTTACATGGTTGACCGCAAGGGTGCCACTACCGACTTTGAGGCCTATCAGGTATATGGAATAGGGGGAAACATGTTCACCAGTATGGATCAGATTCAGGTAGGTGATTATGTGGTGATTTATTCCCAGATTACCAATTATAATGGCACAATAGAAACTCCGGGCAAGGGTGCTGGCTATGTATATGCGAGCAACAATTTGAACGCCTATCCTGCGCGCGAGTATGCGTATTTATCGGAGGACTTTGCCAATGGTCAGGGTGCTTGGGGTACTCGTGTCGTCAACGCCCCCGATATGAGCGTTTGGTCAGCGACAACAGCCGGTGGCAAGACCTGTATGCAGGCTTTTGCTGCTGAAGGAGATGTGAAGCACAGCGGTGAGGTTTGGTTGGTTTCTGAGGCAATAGACCTCAAAGCAAATGGGGCTGTGGCTCCTAAGCTGAGTTTCAATCACTATCACCAGCTTTGCGCGGGAAACGCTGAAGATCAATTGCAACTGAAGATTAGTACAGATGGTAACACTTGGCATGATTTGGCTATTCCGGCATACAGCGCAGGTGTATTGCCTCGCTATACCAATTCGGGCGAAATAGATGTGACCGAATACATAGGCGGAAAAGTGCAAATAGCCTTTGTGTATATCTCCACAGCAGAGTCTGCTCCGCGTTGGTCGATATCGGATGTTCGCCTCTTTGAGATGAAGCATGTTCGTTAAGAAAATAAAAATAAATATTAACAATAAAATTTATGGCAACTTTACAAAAAATTCGTAATCATGGCGTGATTCTTATCGTTATCGTGGGTCTCGCTATGTTGGCATTCATTCTGGGTGACTTCCTCAACTCAGGTAGTAGTTTTTTCAATCGCAGTCGCGAGTATGTAGGTGAAATAGAAGGGCAAAAGATTCATTACACCGACTATGAGACAGCTAAAGAGAATCTGACGGAGGTATATAAAATCGAGTCCGGTCGTTCCGATTTCGATGAGGAAACACAAAGCCAAATTCGCAATCAGGTGTGGAATATGATGCTGATGGATTATATCCTGCGTGCGCAGGCTGAGAAAATCGGCATGCAGGTGACTACTGATGAGTTATCTGAGTTGTGTATTGGTCAGAACCCTCATCAATTGATCCAACAACGTCGTGCTTTCTTTGACGAGAGTGGTGCATTCAGCCGCGACAATCTCGTTCGTTTCTTGGCTTCGCTTGAGCAAGAGACCGACAACGCAGAGCAAGCAGCCAACCTCAAACAGGCTAAGACTTATTGGCTCTATTGGGAGAATGCGGTTCGTATGACCCAAATGCAGGATAAATACACATCCCTGTTGCAATCTATGGTGACGGCTAACCCGATAGACGCTAAGTACGCATTTGACGCTGCACAGAAATCTGTGACAGTGCAATACGCTTTGCAGCCTTACTACACCATAGCAGACTCCACTTTGAAGGTTTCTGCCAATGATGTCCGTAAACTCTACAACGAGCGCAAGCCTCTCTATCGTCAAATCCCCAATCGTTCGATCGAGTACATCAGTTTTGCAGTTGTTCCATCTGAGGAAGATTTTGCTGCGGCTGCTGAAGAAATGAATGCTATCTACAGCGAGTTCTGCACTACCGAAGACGTTGCGGTCGTTGTGAACACCAATTCTGACATCATGTATGATGGTCGCAACTACTCTGAAACTACTATTCCTGAGATATGGAAAGAGTTTGCATTTGGCAAACAAGCCAAAGCAGGCAACTGCACCGACATCATTTTCGATGGCGAGACCTATCGCATGGCTCGTATTATGGAGTGTGGTTACTCCATGCCTGACTCTGTAGAACTGCGCGTGGTGGTTCCGGAGGGCGAAGAGGAACAACCTGCACAATGGTACACAGAGACAATGCTGCAAAAGAATATATCCGAACCCGCTTTTGCAGGCAAACGTGGCGACCAATTTACGGTGGCTATGGGATTGAACGAGATTACTCTGGAGATTACCGACATCGCTAAGGCTACTCCGAAAGCTAAAGTCGCTATCATCGAGCGTACCGTTACTCCATCCAGCAAAACTTATTCTGTTATCTACAATCAAGCTAAGCAGTTTATCGTTAATAACGCTACAGAAGAGGCTTACCGTGCTGCTGCCAAGGAAGCAGGAATGACTATCTATCCGGCATACAACCTCAATGCTATTGCTGACAAGGTGGCTTCTTTGAAGAACTCACGTCCTATCGTTCGTTGGGCTTTTGAGGCAAAAGAAGGTCAAATCAGCGATGTGTTTGAGTGCGGTGAGGAATTCATTGTGGCTCTGCTTACCGATGTGAAGGATGGCGATTACATGCCTATCGCTGATGTTCAGAATGAACTGAAAGCTGAAGTAATGAACCGACAGAAAGCTGCACAGATTATGGCTACAGTAGGTGCTCCGCAGACTATTGCTGAGGCTGCTGAGAAGATGAATACGACCGCTCAAACTGCTGAATCCGTTACGTTGGGTGCATATCGTTTTGGCAATCAAGGAGCAGAACCTGCTGTGATTGGTAAAGCTATGCAGATGGCACAAAACGGTGAGCAGGGTGTGGCATTGGTAGCCGGTAATGCCGGTGTTTACGCCATTTCTGTAGGTACAATCACTGCCTCGAGTGTTGAGTTTGATCAAGCACAACAAATCCAACAACTCAACATGCGCACCATGTACAGCTTGCCTTATCAGGCTATTACGCTGTTGCAACAAGAGGCAGAGATTACAGACAACCGCAAGAATTTCCAATAATTTGTGATTTATACATTAGAACGAGCCGCCTAATCGTGGCTCGTTCTTTTATACAATGATTCGTCATGCAAACACTACTTTTTCTTCTTTTCTCCGGATGGACGGTTAATATGGCAGGGGTATCTGCGCAAGTTGACACGGTAGATTCCTATCAGGTAGGTCCCGGAACACAATACACCGAGTTCTTAGTTACCAAAGCCAACGGTAAAGTGCGAACTGTACACCTTTTGGATGTGGATCTGACCAATCCCAAAAACGATATTGAAGTGCGTTTGGGCAATGACCGACTGAACGTATCGGAGACGTTGCTTACCAGTTTTAAGCGTTGGGATAAACCTGCACATCGTATGGTGGGGGCAGTCAATTGCACACCCTACATCTACGTTCACGGCAAATCCTCGGGATGCCGAAGGTGTTTTAGTAGCGACTTATGGTAATGTGCGTGCTACTACTCCTATTGCTATTCGCGATGGTCAGGTGCGTTTCCGTTTGGATTCGGTGGTGCTGGACGCAGATTACGAAGCCGAAGTACAGTCCATTGCCGGTGGCTTGATATTACCGATGAGCGGCAAGGCTATGCAATGGCAGTCGGAGGATGAGACAGTAGCTACTGTGGCAGAAGGGGTAATCCATCCGGTGGCAATGAATGGGCGGACACAGGTGATAGGCTCATTGGGAACCAATAGCGATACACTGGTTGTATGGTCGCAAAAGTCTTCTTCACACCACTTGCCCGTTGAGATCCAAGAGCAAAAGCAAATGACTACAGACACTACTTTTCAGTTAGCCAGTGCTCGTTCCGGTAATTTGACATTACCTATCCATTGTCAGCTCTATGGTTGTCCTGATAGCATTCTTGTTCGATTTGAGTGCAGTGCCTCGGTGGCAAGTATCGAACTGACCTATAGAGCATTTAATAGCCAACAAACTGCATCGTACAGAATAGCACAAGTATGTCCGGAAAACACGCTTAGTACCTATAGTTTCGCCGTATCTAAAATGTTAGATATCACTGATCGTGGCATTTATTGGATGGAACTGAATAAAATGAAGATTCTATTCAACAACCCTAAAGCCAAAACGAATTACACGATGCATATTCGCGAGATAATCCAGTGTTACAACCGTTGGGAAGAAGTGACCGGTTTGGAAGAGTTGAAACAATCGACCATCCAACATCAGTCAGTGACGAAACTAATGGTGGATGGTCAGATTTATATGGTTCGAGATGGCGTAGTTTATACGCTACAGGGACAGGTGGTCAACCGCTAATGCTACATTCTCTCAGGCATCTCGATGCCGAGCAGAGTCATAGCAGCTAAAAGTACTTTGGCTACGCAAGCAGATAGGGTGATACGCAATTGGCGTGTCACCTTGTTTGTTTCGTTGAGCACGGAGTAGTCGTGATAGAACGAGTTGAAGTCTGATGCCAGGGCGTAGGCATAGTTGCAAATCACAGCGGGAGAGAACTCTTCTCCTGCCTGCCGAACTATAGCAGGATACTCGGTGAGACGTTGTATGAGTTGCAGTTCCTTAGCATTCAGTACACTCTCTGCGGACAACGGAGCACATTTATCTTGTTCCTCTGCTTTGCGTAGCAGCGATTGTATGCGCGCGTACGTGTATTGAATAAAAGGTCCTGTGTTTCCGTTGAAGTCAATCGATTCAGCGGGGTTGAACAACATATTCTTTCGAGGGTCAACTTTCAGGATAAAATATTTGAGAGCACCCAAACCGACTTTGCGTGCAATGTCGTTTGCTTCGGCTGAAGAAATATCGGTCAGGGTATTGACTTTGTCTTGACTGATTTCCTTAGCATCGGCTATCATCTGTTCCATCAGGTCATCGGCATCCACTACGGTTCCTTCGCGTGATTTCATTTTTCCGTTAGGCAGTTCTACCATACCGTAACTGAAGTGCACCAGTTCTTTGCCAAATGGGAAACCAAGTCTATCCAGTAGCAGGGACAACACCTTGAAGTGGTACTCTTGTTCGTTGCCTACCACATACACCATCTTGTCAATGGGGTAGTCCTGAAAACGAAGTTTGGCTGTACCTATATCCTGTGTCATATAGACTGAGGTTCCATCTTGACGGAGGAGCAGTTTCTCGTCCAAACCGTCTTGGGTCAAGTCTGCCCAAACACTACCATCCTCTCGGCGGTAGAACTGACCTGCAGCTAACCCCTTTTCCACTTCACTTTTGCCCTCCAGATAGGTGTTTGATTCGTAGTAGATCTTGTCAAAATCCACACCCATTTGACGATAAGTCTCGTCAAAGCCGGCATATACCCACTGGTTCATCTTTTCCCATAGACTGCGAATCTCTTTGTCTCCTTGCTCCCATTTGAGCAGCATCGATTGCGCCTCTTTCATCAGCGGAGCCTCTTTTTTGGCTTTTTCCTCGTCCATGCCTTGTTGCATCAGTTGTGCTACCTGTGCCTTATATTCCTTGTCAAAGCGCACGTAGTAGTCGCCTATCAGGTGGTCACCTTTTTTGCCGCTTGATTCGGGTGTTTCTCCATTGCCAAAGCGCATCCACGCCAGCATAGATTTCATGATATGGATTCCGCGGTCGTTTACAATATTGGTTTTGACGACTTGCCAGCCGTTGGCTTTTTGGATTTGCGCAATGGAGTATCCCAGTAGGTTATTGCGAACATGTCCCAAATGGAGCGGCTTGTTGGTGTTGGGCGATGAGTATTCCACCATCATCAACTGATGACGGTCAGCGTGTTGCCCGTAATGCTGGTCCTGAGCGATTTCGGTCAATTGATTCAACCAAAATGTATCGGCAATGCTAAGATTGAGAAACCCTTGTATGGCGTTGTATTTGCTGACAACCTGACTGTTGTTTTTGAGCCATTCGCCTATCTCTTGTGCCACCATGGCCGGTGCCTTGCGAGCCATTTTAACGAAAGGGAAAACAACCAATGTAATGTTGCCTTCAAATTCCGGACGGGTCTTTTGCAACTGAATGTTTTTGCTATCGGTCTCCATCTGATAGAGCGCCTTGATAGCAGAAATAACCTCTAAGGTAATGATTTGTTCTAATGACATTGTTTTTAAGGGGGCTCCTATAAATGCCCCATTAACAAGTTAATAAATATTATTTTCTGATTGCTTGGCATTTATCTGCCAGATATTGTTTTTCCTCCTCATTGAGCAGTGGCGAAACGGCATCGTAAACACGTTGGTGGTAGTCATTGATCCATGCTATTTCGTCATTGGTCAGCATGCTCATATCCAGTAGTCGTACATCGTAGAAGCATAGGGTGATGGTCTCAAATTCGTAGTATTGTTCGCCGGTGGAACGCAGCAAGGAATCGGTTTTTGCTTCGCGGGTAACGATCAGATTCTCTGTACGAATGCCGTATTCACCGGTGCGGTAGATACCGGGTTCGTCTGAAAAGATATTCCCGAGCCGTATCGGATTTGTATTGTTGTCCATGCGTATATTCGCAGGCCCTTCGTGGCAACCCATGAAATGTCCAACACCATGACCGGTTCCGTGTCCGTAGCTCACACCGTCTTGCCACATGTATTGATGCGCTAACACATCCAACTGATTACCGCGTGTGCCTTTGGGGAAACGTGCTTTTGCTAAAGCAATGTGTCCTTTCATCACCAGTGTGTAGTCACGACGCAATTGAGCGGTTATGGCATCGGTGTTTCCTACCCACACCGTGCGGGTGATGTCGGTTGTTCCGTCCAGATACTGTCCGCCGGAGTCCAGCAGGAGAACTCCATTACCCTCTATTTTGGCACAGCCTTCATCGGTTGCATGATAATGAACAATAGCACCGTTGCCGTTCCATCCGGCGATGGTACAGAAACTCTCGTCCTTGAAGTTCTCGCCCATAGCGCGGAATGTGTGCAACTGATTAGCGAGTGTCATTTCGGTTTGAGGGGTTTTCATGGCTTCTGTGTCTAACCAACGGAAGAAACGGGTTAATGCCACGGCATCGGTCAGCATGGCTTTTTTCTCACCGGCTATCTCCACATCGTTCTTGATAGACATCATTACCTGTATAGGACTGGGAGTAGCATTCACTTTGCGAGTGACAGCGGCATTGATGGCTTCGTATAGAGCCTCGTTCACGCGATTGCCATCCAATAGGATGCCTTGACTTTGAATGGTCTTGAGGTAGGCAAAAACATCTTCGTATGCTCGAATCGTGATACCTTTTTGATGGAGTGCCGTTTGTACTTCGTTATTCAGTTTTCTGCTATCCACAAACAACGTGCATGTGTCGCGCTCTACGACTACATAACAAATCACACACGGTGTGAAATCTACGTCACTACCTCGAACATTCAGCAGCCATCCTATTTCGTCCAACTCTGCTACGACGGCAGCATCACAGCGACGTTCTGCCAAGGCAGCGCGTACACGGGCAAGTTTGCTTTCCACCGATTCGCCGGCGAACTTGTCATCGTAAATATATAGTGGATTCATAGGGATATCCGGACGGTTTTCTGTCCAGATAGGACCTATCAAATCAATGGATAGAACATCCAATTCACTGTCATTCAACTCCTTGCGCAATTGGTTGTAACCGTTTACACTATACATTTCCGGATTGACACCCACTGTCCCTTGAATGTGTTTGCTAAGCCACTCCGTGATGCTGGGACAATCTACATCGCTTTCGCGCATCAGCGTTACGCTCGTTCCTTGCAATTCTTGTTCGGCTTGCAGGTAGTAACGGCTATCTGTCCAAAGAAAAGCCTCAGATAAAGTGATTACAGCGGTTCCTGTTTCTCCAAGGAAACCTGTTATCCATGACATCTCCATCCAATGAGGAGCCATATATTCGCTGGCGTGAGGATCGTTCCCGGGAACGATGTATGCACTCAGGTTGTTTTGTTTCATCAGCGTTCGCAGCGCTGCTATGCGTTCGATAATATTCATATTGCGTTGTTTGTTAAGTTGACTATATTCTTATGTTTCCGGTTTTTATTTCATTGCCTTGAAACTCATATCCAAGCTTTTGACGGAGTGGGTGAGAGCTCCTACGCTGACAAAATCCACCCCTGCCAATGCGTATTCGCGTAGGGTGTCGATCGTGATGCCTCCGCTGGATTCAATCTCAATAAATCGTGACGAAAGACTGCGAATCAGTTTCACGGCATCTTTGGTGCGTTCAGGGGTGAAGTTGTCCAACATGATCCTATCAGGTATGTTGGTAGCTATGGCTTCACGAATTTCCTCTTCATTGCGTGTCTCAATCTCTATGCGCAGTTTTTTCCCTTTCTCCTTGCAATAATCGCGGGCGCGCGTGAGTGCAGCGGTTATTCCACCTGCGAAGTCCACGTGATTGTCCTTAAGCAAAATCATGTCAAACAGTCCGATACGATGGTTCATACCGCCGCCTATGGCGACAGCTTCTTTCTCCAAGTATCTCAGTCCCGGAGTAGTCTTGCGTGTATCCAACACATGGCAACCGGTGTCGGCTATCAATTGCTGATAGCGATGGGTTGTGGTAGCTATGCCCGACATGCGCTGCATGATATTGAGCATTGTACGTTCTATTTGCAGCAGACTCAACTCTCTTCCATATACGCGAAAAGCAATATCGCCCTTCTTTACGGCAGCTCCATCCTCTATCAGCTGTTCAATACGGCATTCGGGGTCAAAGTGATGAATAATCTCTTTGGCAACTTCAATGCCGGCAATGATACCATCGTCCTTGATGATAAGTTGTTGGCACCCCATTTGGTCTGCGGGAATACAACTCAGCGAGGTGTGGTCACCATCGCGTATATCCTCGTCAAACCAGATTTGAATGAGTTTGTTCAGTTCCTTTTTATCCATATTTTCGCATTTTAATTTTGACTGCAAAGGTAAGCATTTCCCGTGGAATATGCAAGTTTTCAGAAAAAATATTTTGCTCTATACGAAAAAAATCGTACCTTTGCGGCAACTATGAAACTGACTTTGCTTGTTGTAGGTCGTACGACATCGCCTGCACTTCAGACGTTGATTGATGACTACAGGAATAGGCTGACGCACTATTTCCCATTTTCGTTGCAAGTCATTGCTGACCTTAAGCAAGCCAAGTCGCTGAACGAAGCGCAGATCAAGCAGGCAGAGGGCGAGCAGATACTTAAGGCTGTGCCGACGAATGCGATGATGATTTTGTTAGATGAACGCGGCAAGCAGTTCCGCAGTATCGAATTGGCGGACTATTTGCAGCGCTGTATGACGGCGGGTAGAGACATCTATTTCGTAGTTGGTGGTCCGTATGGTTTTTCTGAGGCGGTTTATCGCCGTGCCAACGATAGCCTTAGTCTGAGTCGTCTCACGTTCTCTCATCAGATGATTCGTCTGCTTTTTGTAGAGCAACTCTATCGGGCAGCCACTATCCTTCGTGGCGAACCCTATCATCACGAGTAATCTCAACTAACTTTTACAAACATTCCAAAGATTATCCGCGCTGGATAGTGGTATAATACGATGGGTGCAGTAGTCAAATAGTCATCCATCGTTCCAACAGAAAAGCGTGCTTTTTAGCACGCTTTCTTGTTGTATATAAGGACTTTATCAAAATCTTATCCTCCGCATTTGGAATAACCGCACTTGGAGCAATGCATGCACCCTTCCTCAAAGACGAGTGGTTCGCCGCATTCGGGACAAAGTTGTCCGGGAACGACTGTTCCGTCTTGGATGTATTTTTTGAGTGCACGCTCTACACCTACTTTCCATGAATTAATCGTTTCGCTATCCATCTGCAATCCGGAAATCATTTTGATGACTTGATCAATTGGCATACCATATCGAAGCACACCGGAGATGAGTTTAGCGTAGTTCCAGAACTCCTTGTCGAACTTGTAACTCAAGCCCTCCATAGTGGTCTTGAAACCGCGGGAATTGACAAACTGGAAGTCGTACCGTTTTGTTCCATCTTCTTGGACTACACGGATGATTTTACCTTTGGTCACGGATTTAGGTAGCAGGATACCTTCTTCGTCATCAGCCAGACCGGTGAAGATTTCGTATGGCATACCATCTTTTAGACCCACGAAAGCGATCCACTTATCCTTATTGTTTTGGAAGCGAACTACATCGCACTCCAATTCGGAAGGACGAACACGTACTTTGTTGTCGAAGCAAACGCAGTTTTTCTCCTCTTTCTTGTCGTCCTCTTTTTTCTCTTTCTTCACGCTTTCCAGTACGCCTGTACGGCTACCATCACGATAAACCGTGCAACCTTTGCACCCACAGCGCCATGCCTCTTCGTACAATTTGCCTACCAATTCTTCGCTGACATCTTGCGGCAGATTGATCGTGACGGATATACTGTGGTCCACCCATTTCTGAATAGCACCCTGCATACGCACTTTTTGCATCCAATCTACATCGTTGGCAGTCGCATGATAATAGGGAGATTTGGCTACTAACTCATCCACTTCTTCGCTTGTGTAACGGTGCGTTGCATCGTATGTGTAGCCATTGGCGTTCATCCAAGTGATGAACTTATGGTGGAAGACGATAAATTCTTCAAAACTGTCCCCCACTTCGTCCACCAAATCCACATGCACGTTTTTGTCATTTGGATTGACCTTGCGACGACGTTTGTACACAGGTTGGAATACCGGATCTATACCCGATGTGGTCTGTGTCATGATAGATGTGGTGCCTGTTGGAGCTATTGTGAGGCAGGCGATATTGCGGCGACCTACCTTTATCATCTCTTCGTACAGGGCAGGGTCTGCCTCGCGAATACGTTGTATGTATGGGTTATTCTCTTCGCGCTTGGCATCATACACCTTGAATGCACCACGCTCTTTGGCCATTTGAACACTGCTTCTATATGCTGCTAAAGCCAGATTCTTATGAACCTCTACTGAGAAATCTATCGCCTCTTGTGTGCCATAGGTCAGTCCCATGGCTGCCAACATATCACCTTCTGCGGTGGTTCCCACACCGGTACGACGACCTTGAACGGTCTTCTTCATTATCTTTTCCCACAGTTCACGTTCGGTACGCTTGATGGTATCGTCTTCGGGGTCGGAAGCAATCTTGAGCAATATCTTGTCTATCTTTTCCATCTCCAAGTCAATAATATCGTCCATGATGCGCTGAGCTACCATCACATGCTTGCGGAAAAGTTCCCAATCAAATTCTGCCTGGGCTGTGAATGGATTTTTGACGTAGCTATATAGGTTAATCGCCAGCAGGCGGCAACTATCGTAAGGGCACAATGGTATTTCGCCGCAAGGGTTGGTGCTGACGGTACGATAGCCTAAGTCGGCATAACAGTCAGGTACGCTTTCGCGAGTAATCGTATCCCAGAATAGAACACCGGGTTCTGCCGATTTCCATGCGTTGTGGATGATCTTCTTCCACAATTTCTGTGCATCCACTTGCTTGGTGTATTGAGGATTCTGACTGAAAATAGGGTACTCCTGCTGATAAGGAGTGCCTGCAATAGCTGCCTCCATGAAGTCATCGTGAATCTTTACGCTGACATTGGCACCGGTCACTTTGCCCTGTTCCATCTTGGCATCGATGAATGCTTCGCTATCGGGGTGTTTGATACTAACCGACAACATGAGTGCACCACGACGACCATCCTGTGCTACTTCACGAGTAGAGTTACTGTATCGCTCCATGAATGGTACGATACCTGTACTCGTCAAAGCGGAGTTCTTTACAGGACTGCCCTTGGGACGAATGTGACTCAGATCATGCCCCACGCCACCACGGCGTTTCATCAGTTGCACCTGCTCTTCGTCCAACTGAATGATAGCTCCGTAACTATCCGCATTCCCATCTTGACCAATCACAAAACAGTTACTCAGACTTGCTACCTGATAGTCATTGCCAATGCCGGTCATCGGACTTCCCTGAGGAACGATGTAGCGGAAGTCACGCATCAGTTCAAATAGTTCAGCCTCTGTCATCGGGTTCTTGTACTTAGCCTCTATACGCGCTATCTCACTTGCCAAACGATGGTGCATATCGTCTGGAGTGCGCTCAAATAAATTGCCAAAACTGTCTTTGAGCGCGTACTTGGTGGACCATACACGAGCCGCTAATTCGTCACCCCCGAAATACTCTATCGAGGCTTGCTCTGCTTCTTGCTGTGTGTACTTTTTCTTTTCCATACTTAAATATATAGTGTTTTTCTAATTAAAATCATGTTACCTTATTAAGGTGGAAAAAATCCCAAAACGAGACTGCAAAGGTAATGAATATATTTTATATGGCAAAACGTTTTTGACAAAAAAGTTTTCAACATTTTCTAAAAGTTGTCCAAAACAAAAACGTATTTAGCTGAATTTGTGCTAAATACGTTTTTGTGAGTGTTCAAAAGTTTTCCAAAAAGTGAAAGTTATCTACAACTCAACTCTTCTATTCGCTGAATTTGTGCACTGCAGCAGGTGACGTCATTTTCGTCTTTCTGCTGATAATGAATGGATTGAGAGTTTTCCTCAATCAGCGTTTTTATTTTGTCTGAATTATGAACTTCTTTTATGTAATTGATATCCAAACGAATGCAAGAGTTGTCAACACTTATCCGTTTTGCGTCTAACATAATCTCCAGATACTTGCAAGAATTGCAATGCCCGTTGTAGTCCACATCGGAATATTGTATTGTGTGCGGTACCACCAAATCAGGTTCGGTAATGGGGCGCAATCGTTGTGCATGTGCCATGGTCAGTACCTCACCATCAACTATGTTGTCAAACATTGGCATGGAAGTGAAATTTACGATCTCACGTTTTTTTAGGTCGAGTACTGTCCAAACGCTTTTGGCTATGCCAATCAATTGCAGTTCGCCCTCGTTATCCAAATAAATACGGTAGTCGCGTGTGGATAGGCAATGGGCATTTTGCTCTATCCATGTTTCTATTTGCAGCGTCTCTTGATGCGTGGGTATATAACTCATTTCCAGGCTCAGCCGTGTGATAATCCATGTGTACCCGTATGGTAGCAATTGCTTGATACCATACCCTAATTGGTCTGAAACCAAGCCGGCTACATTGAGCAGGTAATTTTCCAACGTGTAAAGACGAAGTTTCCTATCGCCATCTACTTCCTGATACTGAACTTGGTAGGTGAATGTATGCTTCATTTCTTTAGGTATTTGTCCAGCCATTCAAAGAATGTACGTTGCCACAAGATTCCATTCTGCGGCTGCAGTACCCAATGGTTCTCGTCGGGGAAAATGAGCAACTCTGCATCAATGCCGCGCATCTTGGCTGCATCAAATGCCGCCATAGCTTGATTGGCAAGGATGCGATAGTCTTTCTCACCATGAATGCATAGGATAGGGGTGTCCCACTTATCCACAAACTTGTGTGGTGAATTGGCATAGGTGCGCTGAGCCACTTCGTTATCTTTGTCCCAATATGCACCTCCTAAGTCCCAATTAGTGAACCATTTCTCTTCGGTTTCCAGATACTGCATTTCCACATTGAAAATGCCATCGTGGGCAATGAAGGCCTTAAATCGCTTGTCATGATGACCTGCCATCCAATAGACGCTGTAACCGCCAAAACTGGCTCCGACACAACCTAAGTGCTCTGTATCTACATAACTCTCCGCTGCCGCAAATTCGTCGATGGCTGTCAGCAGGTCTTTCATACATTGTCCGCCATAGTCACCACTGATGGCTTCGTTCCATTCGTTGCCGAAGCCCGGCAAACCGCGGCGATTGGGGGCTACGATGATGTAGTCGTTAGCGGACATCATCATGAAATTCCACCTATAACTCCAGAATTGGCTGACAGGACTTTGCGGGCCACCCTCACAATAGAGCAGAGTGGGGTATTTGCGGGTTGCGTCGAAGTGTGGCGGATAGATAATCCATGTGAGCATTTGCTTGCCGTCGGTAGTTGTTTGCCAGCGTGGTACCACTTGACCCATCTCCACTTGGTCATAGATGTTTTGATTCTCATGAGTCAGTTGCTCTATGGCGAGTGTTTGTTCGTTCAGACGATAAATTTCGTTGGCTTCTCGCATCGAATGGCGCAATAGATAGATCTCTCCATCTACCTCACCGCAAGGAATATGGTCGGCTTGTGTGTCGGTGAGTTTGACGAACTGAGGTTCAGCGTCTAAAATATTGACCTTGTAGAGTTGCACAGTGCCTTGCTTGCAGGCTGAGAAGATGATTTCGTTGTCGTTCTTCCAGAAGTAACTGTCCACATTAGTTTCCAATCCGCGACTGATATAGCGTTTCTCACCTGTGGCGATGTCCATGATGAATAGGCGGTTCTCATCGCTCTCGTAGCCATCGTGTTCCATGCTTTGCCAAGCCACCATCTGTCCGTTGGGAGAGTACATGGGATTGGTATCGTAGCCC
>JAGHSR010000043.1 GCA_018065765.1 Candidatus Colicola coprequi | reverse complement strand
GTATTAGTATTCATTTTCATATGTCTATGTATGCAATATTTACATTTCGCCGCAAAGTTACAACATAAATTTCATATGCGCAAGCGCGCGAGAGAAAAAAGTGGCATTTTGCAACATTTATTTGTCACTTTGAAAAAAAAAGCATAATTTTGCGGTGTAATAGTGTTTTTTGCAAAGTGAAAAAAGGAGCGGCACATCTGCGCATAGGTTTGTACTTACTCATTATAGCATCCATGATAGGGTGTTCTAAACCTCGTGTTCCTCGTGAATATGGATATTTTCGTGTATTCCTACCCGAGCACACCTATCAGGCGACGGATAATGAAGGCTATCCATATCGATTTGAGGTATCCGATTTTGCACAAATTCATCCGGTGACACAGGCTGGTGAGAAATACTGGATAGACATCGTATATCCTAAGTTAAATGCGCATATTCATTGCAGCTACAAGCCTATTCAACACAATTTAGGGGCATTGAGTGCTGATGCGGAGGAGTTTGTGTATAATCACTCCATGAAAGCCACTTCCATTCCGGAACAAGAATATGCCGACGATAGTGAACGTGTGTATGCTGTCATGTATCACTTAGAGGGGAATACTGCCACACCTACACAATTTTATATTACCGACTCCACTCAACATTTCTTTCGTGGAGCACTCTACTTCAATTGCATACCCAATCAAGACTCGTTGGCTCCCATGATTGAGTATTTGCGTGAAGACATAACTCACTTGATAGAGACCATACGATGGACGTACTAAATTATATACAAACCGCTCGGACGAATCGGCAATGTCTGCTGGCTGTGTTGGTGGACCCTGACAAACACACCGACAGTTATCCATTCCTCAATAGTGCTGATTTAGTATTCGTGGGAGGAAGTACCGGTGGGTGTGATAATGGATTTATTCAGCAACTGCGCACTCACACCAGCAAACCTATTGTTCTGTTTCCTGGCAACCTTAATCAGATTTGCTCGGCAGCGGATGCCCTATTGTTTTTGTCCGTAATGAGTAGTCGCAATGCGGAGTTGCTGATAGGGCAGCATATAGCATGTGCTCAACAAGTTAAAGACTCCGGTTTGGAAACGATACCTATGGGATACATCCTTATTGATGGGGGAACGAGTAGTAGTGTGATGAAGGTCAGCCACTCGCTACCTCTTGCTGCCAATGACATAAAAACGATTACCGATACAGCGATAGCGGCTGAATTATTAGGAAAAGAGTTGGTATATTGGAAGCAGGCAGTGGAGCGAAAAACCCTGTATCCATCGATATAATTCGCGGTGTAAAGCACCACATCAACATCCCATTGGTTGTGGGGGGCGGAATACGTACAATCACACAAATGTTATCTGCCAAAGATGCCGGAGCAGATATAGTGGTGATAGGGAATTACTTTGAGCAGCATGCCCATGAAATTCCTCTATTTGCCCAAGCCCTACACTCTTAACCGATGTTCGCTATGGAAGAAGATGAAAAATATATGGCTATGGCATTGCAAGAAGCTCAGAAAGCCAATCAATCCGGTGAAATACCTATTGGATGTGTTATTGTGTCTAATGGGCAAATTATAGGACGGGGGCACAATTTGACAGAAACATTGCAGGATGTAACAGCGCATGCAGAGATACAGGCCATCACGGCTGCTGCACAAACATTAGGAGGCAAATACTTGAACGACAGCACGCTATATGTTACGATTGAACCATGTGCTATGTGTGCAGGTGCCATAGGTTGGGCACAAATCAGACGTGTCGTATATGGTGCGGCTGACGACAAACGTGGTTATACTCTATTTGCCCCTAATACTCTGCACCCGAAATGTACGGTTTCATCGGGAATAAAAGAGGACGAATGTAAATCTCTAATACAAACTTTTTTTAAGAAAAAACGACTATGACAAGACCTTGGGATGATTTTGGAAACAGACTTTCTCACTATTCAAGCATTTTGTATGACATATTCAATGCAAGTATTTTTGTACTGGTTGCCATAGCCGGATGGTGGTTGATGCCGATTGATAGTGTAGCACCTGAGTACACTTTTGAAATAGGAAAACCTTGGACCTACGAAGAGTTAACAGCCGACACCGATTTCCCTATTTACAAAACGGATGAGTCGCTAGCAATAGAGCAAAAAGAGGCTCTCAAAAACTACCACCCATACTATACTCTTACCAAGCGACTTCCCGATTTCAAATACGTTATGTCTGCCCAAGAATTGGAACAACTGCAAGTCGGCGGGTACGAAAAGATATCTGTTGTTGGTGGAAGGCACACTGCCAAACTGATAGATGTTTCCTCGATCTTAACACCTAAGACTGCCTATGTGCAAATGGGGAAAGAGGTACAGCCCAATTTGCAATATGATTCCATACAATCACAACGTGTTCGTGAAAGTATTTTAGCCACGGTCTCTTCCACCCAAGGGATGGTGCAAATGGGGCAGAAGATTATCGACCACGGCGAGATTATTACCTCCGAGACACAACAAATGCTTGTCTCCTATGTACGCTATCATGCTGAAAAATACGAAACCGATGTCACCATGCCGGTACGTGCCGGTCGCTTGATGCTCACACTGGTTGTAATGGGGATTCTGGTGGTGTACATGATGGTATTCAGACGTAATCTGTGGCGTTTAAAGAACGTGCTGTTTTTCTGCCTGATCATATTCATTTTTACAGCCGGTACGTTCATCACCATGCGTTACACGAACAATTACACATACAGTCATGCAATACTATTTATCCCGTTCGTATGGATTCCCATTGCAACGCGTGTGTTTTTTGATTCACGGACTGCCTACATGGTCAATTTGGCAACCATTCTCATCGTGGCAGTAGCAATGCCGTCTCCTTTCATATTCATACTAACACAATTATCAATAGGTAGTGTGGCAGTGGCGAGTCTAAAAGATATGAGTCAACGGGCACAACTCATCCGTACAGCACTCTATGTAATGATAGCTTTTTTGATGATTTCTATAGCAGGAATGTGTATTCAGGTCAATGGAACCATGGAATGGACATGGGATTGGACGATTCTGGCTTACACGCTGATAGAAGGTATTTTAGTAGTATTTGCATACGGATTCATCTTTCTGTTTGAACAAACATTCCGTTTGGTAAGTGGCATCACGTTGGTAGAACTTAGCAATGTCAACTCCAACTTGATGCATGAGTTTGCCGAGAAAGCTCCGGGTACATTTCAACACTCGTTGCAGGTTAGTAATCTGGCTACAGAAGCAGCAAAACGAATTGAAGCAAACGCTCTATTGGTGCGTGCAGGTGCGTTGTATCACGATATAGGCAAAATATCCATGCCGCATTACTATACAGAAAATCAAAGTAATGATGTTAATCCGTTGCTCACTATGACCAATCAGAAAGCGGCACAAGTGGTTATCAACCATGTGGAAGAGGGCATACGTATAGCTAAAAAGCACCATTTACCTCCTGTCATTATCCGTTTTATTTCAACTCACCATGGCAAATCAATGGTTAAGTACTTTTATAATTCGGAAGTGAATCAAAATCCTAATGTAGAGGTTGATAAGAAGTTGTTTTCTTACAAGGGTCCCAAGCCACAAACCAAGGAAGAATGTATCCTAATGATGGCAGATGCGATAGAAGCACGATCAAGAAGCCTGAAGGAATACACTGAAGAACAGATTAGTCGAATGGTGGATGATATGATCAATCAGCAGATTGAGAATGAGCAATACTCTATGTCTCCTCTTTCGTTCCGTGATGTAGAAGAGATCAAACAGGTGTTTAAGCAAAAACTTATCACTATTTACCATCATCGCATTCAATATCCTGAAATAGTTAAAAATACCGATGAAACCAAATAAAAATCCACTTTATCTTGCTCCAATGGAAGATGTGACCGACCCTGCTTTTCGGTTACTATGCAAGCGGTTCGGGGCTGATAGAGTATATACCGAGTTTGTCAATGCCGATGCGTTGGTTAGGGATGTTGAGTCAACCACACGTAAATTGCGCATTTCGGACGAGGAACGTCCCGTTGCCATACAGATTTACGGCAAAGATGCAGCATCTATGGCAGATGCGGCACAAATAGTGGAGACAGCCAAACCCGATTTTATCGATATTAACTTCGGTTGTCCGGTAAAGAAAGTAGCTGGCAAAGGTGCCGGTGCCGGTTTGTTGCGTGATGTACCCAAGATGTTGGAAATCACGCGTGCTGTGGTAGATTCAGTCAGAACTCCGGTAACAGTCAAGACACGATTGGGCTGGAACGATGAGCAGAAGATCATTGTCGATTTAGCTGAAGCGTTGCAAGATTGCGGCATACAGGAGCTTGCTATCCATGGGCGCACACGTAGTCAGATGTACACCGGACAGGCAGATTGGACATTGATAGGTGATGTTAAGAATAATCCTCGAATGCATATACCCATCATTGGGAATGGGGATATAACAACCCCTCAGCGTGCTAAAGAGTGTTTTGAACGATATGGGGTGGATGCCATTATGATAGGCCGTGCCACATTTGGCAACCCATGGATATTTGATGATATTCGTAGGTATTTGGATGGAAGCGAAGTGCCTCAACGTAACATGCAGTGGTGCGTTGATATTCTCAAGGAACACGTATGTCGGAGCATTGAGTGGATAGGTGATGAGCGTAAAGGGATAGTACATTCCCGTCGGCATTTTGCCAATTCGCCTGTTTTTAAGGGTCTGTATGATTTCAAGCAAACACGCATCGCCTTACTACGCGCAGACAGCAAGGATGAAGTGTTTCAGATCATGGATGAGATAGTCGCTAAGTGGGGGAATTTGCCTCAGAGAGATATTGCAATGTCAAACGATTCATCAGACGACGTTCCTTGTCGAATAACCATCCCCACTTGTTGAAATAGCGGCACATGTTGATTATGTGCACTCGGGTCATCTGCCAAGAATGATATGACTCGCGTGCATGGTCGTGTACAACCGTGATAGCCGGATAATAAAGGGTCAAATAATCCCGATGAATTGTACGTGTAAGATCCATATCCTCCGGATACATAAAATATCGCTCATCAAACAACCGGGCTTTTAGGACTGCTTCTGTACGCAACAACATGAAACAGCCGCTCAGATAGGGAACATTCATGGGCTTGTCATATCCGGTGAATCGCAACTCATAGCGTTCATTACATCTGCGCATGAGCCATTGGGGTAAAAAACGTCTGCCAACCAAGATTGCGGGAGTTGGAAGGAGTTTGCAAAGGTATTGTAGTTCACCATTGGGATAAACAATCTTGGGCATTAAGCTACCCACAGCTGCATGCAAGGTAATGAATTGATGCAGTACATCTAAGTCTGCGGCTTTGATCCACACATCAGCATTGATAACAAGGTGAAAGGGAGTGTTATAGTAAACACTTTCGCGAATGGCGATGTTGTGTCCTCGTCCGTAACCGAGATTTTGTCCTTGTTGCCATTGATATGAAATTTTTCTATCCAAATTGTCAAATTCTTCTGATTTCATCGGGGAATTATCTATCAGAAATACCTTACGTACACACTTGGCCTGTAGCAGTTCCTCGCATAAGCGAGTTACTTGTGGCACGATGGGATGATATAGGACAATGGACACATTTAACATAAGGTTTTCAGTTTTTCTATGATTTGATCATAGACCTGTATCACATTTTGAACATCAAATTTGGTTTCAGCTATATGGCGGCTATAGGAAGCCATACGTTCTTTTTCCTTTTCGGGGAGCGCTATAAAACGCTTGATGGCGGCTATCAGTTTGCTTGTGTCAGCCTTGGGGACAAGATATCCGTTTTTACCTTCCTCAACGGTTTCTCTGCAACCGGGTATATCGGTAGTGATGATAGGTCTTCCGACAGCCAGTCCTTCCATGAGAGAGCGACTCATCCCCTCGTGGTAGGATGGGAGAACAAGCACCACATTGGGGCTGGATAGGAATTCTTGCACTGCATTGGTTACTCCCAGATAGCGGAAATATCCTGCAGTACGGTCGGCTTCAAACACCGCATCTTCCACGCCCATCGGGCTGTCATAGGCCAACGGTCCCAAAATCTCGAAGTAGGTGTTTTTGAACTGACGGTGAATAACCTTGGCTGCTTGTACAAATTCGGTATAACCTTTGTCGTATAGTACTCGAGCAAGCAGAACAAAACGAATACCGGATGTATAATTGGTTTCGGAATAGGGAAACTCATCCAGGTTGATACCTTCGCCACCCGAGAGCAAAATTATCCGTTCCTCGTTTACGATTTTTTTTGCCAATAATTGATCATGTATCATTTGATTGAGCACCAACACGTATTTGGATCCACTCACGCCCCACTTGTAAAATCGTATAATCTGTCGGCGCAGGAAATTGTCTCCCTCAAAGATATACCCTAAACCGGCAAACATACTTACGCACTTGATGTTGAGTGATTTGGCAGCCAAGCCGGCATAGATATTTGGTTTGATGGTATAGGTAAATACGATATCAGGTTTTATTTCACGAAAAATACGCCGATAGGCAAGATAGGTGCGTAGATCGGTAAAAGGATTTAATCCGCTGGGGCTCATTGGGACATTGACTATGCGAACGCAGGGTAAAGGTTTTCCAACCATGTCCCAGTTGGTTGTTGCACGCGGAGCGACCAAAGTAACCTGATATCCCTGCTCCACCAAATGGAGAATAACTTCGCGTCTAAATCCGAGCAGACCTCCTAAACGATTGTCACAAAGAACGATTTTCATATCAATACTTTTTACCTAATTTATGTAATAGTCGGGCGATACGTTCTTTCCCTTTCACTCCCATCAGTTGCAAGGTCCACTTGCGCATTTTGTTGTAAAAAGGCGAACGCCACGTGCCGGCATAATAGTGAATAGAGCGGGTACATGGACTTAGATGGAGATGACCATCATAATCAATGGGGCAAAAATAGGGTTTGGGATAGATCCATATTCCCTCTACTTGTTGTACTTGGTCCGTATTCTGCAAACCATGTCGTTTGAGTACTTCGGTTCCCACATGCACGACGGTTTTGGTGGGTTTGCCAAATTTATCAGCGAATGCCATTTGCTGGTATTCGTCAAGCAGCTCTTTGTAAATAGGATGTCCGGCTTCCACACCTAACCCCAATCCTGCTGCCACTAAAATCGTATTATCATGGACGGTGGGCGAAAGTTCACATCCCATGAAGGCACCTTGACTCACAATGTCGTCCATGGGTTGAATAATCTCCACATCGGTGTCAAAGTACAAGCCGCCATACTCATATAAAATAGCAAAGCGGGCATAATCGCTGACGAAAGCATATTTTTTGGCTTTGTAGGCATCTGCAACAAAGGAGTTTGCAGTCACGTCAAAGTTACTTTCGTCCCAGTGCTTGATGATATAGTCAGGGAAGAACTTTTTCCATGATTCGATACAACGTTTGGCTTCCTGTGGCAAAGGTCCTCCACCAAACCAGCAATAGTGTATAATCTTAGGTATCATAGTATTAGCAATAGTGTCGTAAGAAACAATACAAAGGAGCAGATAGGCGGATTATTCCATTCTTAATACAATCAATCATGTCAAACAGATGAGGGTCGTAGTGGGTGGCATTCAATATCGGTTTCAGACGTTGGATATACATATTTCGATGAGCATAATCCCGTTTGGCGGAGGTAGTTAAGATTGATTCGCACATATTCCATATTTGCCGGTCGAATATAACCCACGACTGGTATTCGCGTTTCAGTTGTTGCAGTCGTTCGACTGCCATGAATTGCTCATTGATATTGATTTGTATTTTTTTGAGTTCGATGGCATGTGTAATGGATCCTTTACGCAATTTATACTGATATACCTGATTGTCACATATCATCACTCGCTCGGCATGCCACAATAGTATCGGTGTCCATCGCACATCTTCGTACGAAACACCGGGCTCAAACCATAACGGAGGATTGGTTTGCGTAATCGATGTTCGACGAATAAGGTAAGTCCACACGTATGCACGAAACTTCTTTTGGAGAGCCAGATAAGACTTTCCATCCATTAGTGTCTCGCGTTGTCCCCATGTAAGGCTGTTTTGTAGCTTTTTTCCGGATTCGTCAAACACCCCATATTGAAAACGTAGCACATCCAACTGATGACATATTGCCAATTGAATAGGATGTTGCAGGGACCGGGGAGCTAAGGTGTCGTCCGCGTCTAAGAAGAGGATATACTGTCCTGTAGCACATTGTATGCCGTTGTTTCGTGCTACAGATACACCTTGATTGGGTTGGTGTAAGACAACGAGATTGGTTAAACGATTGCTCCACTCGTCTGCCAAAGCAGAAGTGCCATCGGTAGAGCCATCATCAACAACGATGATTTCATATTGATTGTCTGCTAAGGATTGTGCCACTACGCTTTGTAGGCAGGCATCCAGATAGGAGACAACGTTATATGCGGGGATGATAATGGATAGAGTCGGGTTCATTCCAAGCAGGCTTTGAGGGTGATACTCAGCGTTGATTTAATGGCGATGGCGATTTTTCTGGGCAAAGGTAAACATTTCATGGTTAGAATAATACTCAATTTATGAAATGGGTTGGTCAACGTATTGCACCGGCAAATCTTATCCAAGCAATCGATAACATGCCTATCTGAGATAGCAGTTTGATAGGTGTGATACACTATTTCTAATGGGATGAAGCGTTCATCGGGAATAAACCCGTAGAATGTGGGCAAGTAATGTACTTTTTCGCAAAAGGTCAAGTGTCTATAATGCTGGGCTCCATCAACCACATTGGCATCATGATGGCGATATCGCATCAGTTTGTCGGGCAGGTTATGTTTTTCGCCTAACAATGCTCCCACATACGCTATCCATTCGTCATAGTAAATAGCAGTCAATGCGTCCTTGACGTTATAGATGGTAGGGATCAGGGTGTTGAGTAATAGCCGATTGAAAAGCATCGTGCATCCCTGATTGCGTGAATAAGTTAGTAATGTCTCTGTCCAACCTTCGGTATAAGGAGCGGATTGCGCAGCGAAAACCACTCCATTGGCATCAATGTCTTCTCGTAAAGATGAGACCACACAAGGGCGGCACAAATCCATTGTCAGAATATGGGCATACAATGTCTCGAGCTTATGTGGTAGCCAAATATCGTCTTGGTCGCAGATGCTAATCAGTTCTCCGTTACACATTTCCATTGCGTGAAAGAAGTTACCATTGACCCCCAAAGAATGTTCGTTAACGGAGTATATCAATCCATAGCGTTGCTTATATTCCTCCAAAATAGTGAGCGTTTCATCTGTGGATCCATCATCGCTGACCACAACCTCGTCCGGAAGGTGTGTTTGTGTATAGATGCTATCCAATTGCTCTCGCAAAAAACGGGCACCATTAAAAGTTGCTATGACAACAGATAGGGTCATTATTCGGCTTCGTAGATTCGGTCTTCGTAAAAACTATAATCGCAGACTTCGTAGTAGGCATCTTGGCGGAAGAAGACATCTTCGCTCTCGTTGATGATACAGGTATAGGGTACAAAGAACTGGTAAAAACGAAAATCGTTCTCTGGCCAATAAGTGATGTCATACCAAATCCAAAAAGCAAATGCTCCAACGATGGTTCCCAATCGAAAGATAAAGTGCAGTTTGGTAGCAAAAAGGGAATAGATCAAGTCTGTCAACATCAGCAGGTAGAAAATCTGAACATAATTGAAAAATCGGGTAAACCCAGGGAAAGTGCACCCGATGAATGCCAGCAAGACCAGTAATGCCGTCATGTACTCGCGGTAGTGGTTTTCCTGTTCGTTGACGAGCAGTCTTCTATTGAAATAAGTAGCTGTAATGGGTAAAACCATTATGGACAGGAAGGACCGCAGAAAGCCAAAGAAAGTAGTTTGGATGGTTGTGTAGGTAATCATTTTTTGCCCCAAGACATCGATATTGTGGTTGAGGAAATAGGATAACACCGGCAATAGCACTTTATCGCTGAGTAGCCAAGCTACAATCGTGCCTCCTAAGATTATCAACATATTTCTGCGGGTTAGTTGCAAGCGACGAATAAAAGGTACAACCAGCAACACGGCAGCGGACAAATGGAACCCCAGTGCCAGCATGGTCCAAAGACAATATTTCCCTTTCTTGCCATTTAGGTAGTTCTCTATTGCCAATAATCCAAAAGCAATCGCCGGGCCTTCGCGCATCACCTCGGTATTGAACTGAAAAAACACCTCCGATACGAAGTACAGTAGCAGGAAGATAAATCCATGATCGGTGTGTTTGCGAACCACTTCACATATTGGGATATTTACCAATAGTGCCAACACAAACTGTAGCACATAGAATGAATCCACAGTTGATTTGACAGTGAGGCAGAGCAGTGTCCATAGGGGCATGAACCCCATTCTGACAAACTCGTAAGCAATAGCGCCGAATACATCCTCAAAATTATCTTGATAGTGTTCAAAATAGCCCATATAGGCGAATTTATCTCCACCTAAACCATAACTAAAGCCAACTATACATATTAGGAGAAGGTACAAACTGCGGTAGGCAAGCAGTTTGTATGGGCCATATCCATTTCTTTTGTCAAAAAAGACGGATCCGATGATGGCTAATACTATGAATAGAACATAGACGAATGTCATAGCCATTCAAGAATGTCTTTTCTCCAATACCATCCTATCATGAGCAAAGTAATAATAATCAATGATATTACAACTATTTTGATACGTTGTGGAGCGACAGCGTGTACAGGGACATCCGCATTCACCAAAGTGATAAACACAGGTTGGTGTTGTTGCAGCCGGATCTGCTCCATTTGCAGTAGCATTTGAGCCAACTGATTGGACTCCGGAAGAGATGCGTAGTAGTTGATATTGCGTTGTGTATTGTCTTGGCGATATGCAGCTATGCGTTGCTCAAGTTGGTCACGCGTTAAGATAGCCATTTGCTGTGCCACACATGGGTCTTTGGCGATAGCGGATATGGCAGACGAACCATCTTTTCGGCTGTATTTGCAGCGAATATCCATTTTCATTTTTTCATATAGTTGCTCTGTCGTTTTAGCCTTCGGATACAACTGAGCTATCGTACATGATTTGCCGGATTGATCTGTCACCACCTGAACAGACAAGGTAGCAAGGAAATGGGGGTCGCTTATTATCTTAGAATAATACTCGGGAACAATCATATCACTCCGAGGACTAATCTCCATATTGAGATTCATTTCGTAGAAAATATCGCGTATCTCCTTCGTTTCTTGCAGATTATACTCGGGGATAATCACTGTGGTGGATTTGTATTCGCGAGGAATAAGATAGGTAGCCGCACCTATCACAAAGGCAGCGACCACCCATGTAATCATGAAGGCGAAACGATGATCCCACAACTTAGCAAATAGGGCTTTAACATCAATAGCATTTTCTTGTTTCATATATCGGTATTGTTAATAAAGTTACTAAAAGCGCACAAAGGTACGAATAAAATTCTACATATACAAAAAAAAGTCCAAAATATGGATTTTGGACTCATTTTTTAAGAGAAATACTCTGTTTGTGCTGTTACTCAGCTTGTGCTTCAGGAGCAGCTTCAGCATCGGCATTTTCTGCGGCAGCTTCTTGAGCAGCCTCGACTGCAGCAGCAGCGAGTGCTTCGCTTGCTTCTTGGCGTTTTTTAGCCACCTCAGCAGCTTTAGCTTTGTTGGCTTCAACTTCTTGAGCAAGAGCAGCCTTAGCAGCAGCTACTTTCTTGTCAGCCTCAGCCTTGCTAATCTTACCATTTTTAGCTTCTTTTTGAGCTTTCCAAGCATCGAAACGCTTTTGAGCTTCTTCCTCAGAGAATGCACCTTTAGCGACGCCACCTTTGAGGTGTTTCATCAGCATAACGCCTTCATCAGAGAGAATGTTACGAACAGTGTCAGTGGGTTGTGCACCTACGCCTACCCAGTACATAGCGCGATCAAAATTGAGATCAACAGTAGCAGGATTGGTGTTGGGGTTGAAAGAACCGATACGTTCAATAATTTTGCCATCACGTGGCGAGCGGCTGTCTGCTACTACAATGTGGTAGTAAGCGTAGTCCTTGTGACCATGACGAGCCAAACGAATTTTTGTTGCCATTTAGACTTTGATTTAATGAGCTATAATTACACGAATTACATGCTCGGGTTAATAAATAATGGTATGCTTTTACACGAAAAGCGTGCAAAGGTACGGCTTTTTTTTGTAACCGCCAAATATTTGTTTAAAAAAAATGATAATTGTCTTCTATTCGGTTTAAATTTTTGCATTTTTTAAAAATTTGCTGAAATTTTGTTTCTTATCAAAAAAAGTTGTACCTTTGCAGGCTAGATTGTGAAATGACAATTTCAATACACAATTATTAACCCACAAAACCAATCTTTTTATGGGACATTTATTACTCTCTATTCTGTTGGCTGTTCCCTATTTGGGAAGTAGCCATTATTGGACTCAACTCAGCGATACAGCTGTGACTTTCCATTCTTTGAATTCTTGATAAATTTGTAGTAATTTTGCACAAAAATTTTACTTCTATGATTCGTTCGTTTTTGATACTTTCCGCCCTCACACTATGCGCAATCACTACCCTCGCGCAAAACAACCCCATCGTGGGAAATTGGAAAACCGTTGATGACAAAACCGGTAATTCGTTTTCGGTGGTTAAGATTTACAAAGGAAACGATGGTCTCTACTACGGCAAAATAGACAAAATGTTGGTCGGACCTGCACATCTGAAGTGTGAACAATGTGAGGGGGAAGACCACAACCAACCGCTCGAAGGTTTAGTCATCATTCGCGGTATGCACTACGAGGATGGGGAACTGAGAGGAGGAAAAGTCCTCGACCCCGAAAGCGGCAAGTTCCACTATGGCAAAATCTTTCTGCGAGACGGCAAACTGGTTTTGCGAGGCAGCCTCGACAAACGAGGACTATTAGGACGTAATCAGACATGGGAGGAATGGAGAATGGAGAAATGAGAATGGAGAATGGAGAGGACCCTAACCCCGACCCTTTCCCTCATAGGGCAAGGGAGAGATTTGTGATTGGTGATTGGTGATTTGTAATTTTTGATTTTATGAAAAAATATTGTTTATTACTCTTGTTGCTTTTGCCGGTAGTCGGTTGCCGGAATGAGCTGAAATGCTTAGAAGGAACCTATAGTTACAAGGTCAGCGGCAAGGCTGTCATTGACGCCGGAGACAGTACAAACACGGTGGTGCTGGGGGATGAAATCGGTGCGATGGAAATCATCGGTCAGCAGGGGAACAATGTGCTGCTGACTTTTAATCAATTGGCAGGAGGCGTCTATGTCACAACCGCTGTTCTCAACGATTCTGTACTCAGTCTTACGCCATTTGATAAGGTGATTTTTTATCAACGGGATTACGATGTCGTGGTTTCCGGACAAGGGCACGTGTATGACCAAACCATCGTTTTTGACTTGCAGTATTCAAGCGATAAATTGAATGCAGATAAAATAACTATGATTGCCAAACACAACTAATTTTCGTTTTTTATGTCTCGAAAAGCACTGTATATCTTGTTGGTGGCGATGATGTTGGTCGGTTGCGATATACGCCCCAAGGAACACTTCGTACAAGCACCCATCCCTGTACAGGTGCACACAGCGACTCTCACAACCGCCGTCTCATCGCGCGCGTACGTGGGAGATATAGAGGAGTCCGGAAGAGTGCCCCTTGCACTACCTATCGGCGGACGTGTCATCGCTGTACATTGCCACATGGGGCAACAGGTGAAGGCAGGACAGGTGTTGGTGGAAACCGATACAACGAAGGCTTACGAACTCTATCGCTCCGCTACGGCAGCACTCCACCAGGCTGAGGACGGATACCAACGTGCACAATTAGTCTATGACGAAGGAGGAATCACCGACCAAAAAATGGTCGAAATCAATACCCAACTCACCCAAGCACGAGCCTTGGCCAAAGTGGCACAGCAAGGATTGGAGGACTGCCGATTGGTGGCTCCTGTGGATGGAACGATTGGGCAATGCAATGTCCACGTCGGACAACAGGCACTTCCGAATGCAACACTGGTCACTATCTTAGACATGAATGGATACAATGTCGTCTTTTCTGTGCCGGAAGATGAAGTCGCACAAATCAAAATAGGCGACAAAGGATGGGCTGAGATTGCAGCCATTGACGCTCAATATGTGCCCATTCATATCGTGGAAAAATGCCCCGTCGCCAGCCGTGTGGCACGAACATACGAGGTGAAAGCGTGCATGGAACATGTCCCACAACAGTTGATGCCTAGTATGATTGCCAAAGTCAAACTCTGCTCTCAGCAAAATAGAGGCTATTGGATTCCTCGTTCGGCGGTAACCCTATACCAAAACGGCACATCCTTGTGGATCGCCAACGACTCAACGGCTGTGAGACAATCGGTCGTTGTGGGAGAAAACATGGCGGATAGCCTATTGATTACAGAAGGCCTGCAAGAGGGCTCACAAGTCATTGTGGCAGGAATACAAAAACTATGGCAAGGAGCAAGAATCACATATTAGGTGCAATGCGCCGGCATGGACTGGTACTGTTCCTTTTCCTTTCACTTACCGTGTTTGGGTTTGTGGCGTTGCCGCAACTCAACAAAGACGAGTTCCCGCAGTTCACCATTCGTCAGGGCGTAGTGGCTGCTATCTACCCGGGGGCTACAGCGCAAGAGGTGGAGGAACAGGTGACGGTACAACTCGAAGAGTTCATCTATTCCTACGAAGAAGTTGACAAGGCTAACACCTATTCCGTCAGCGAAGATGGTATCGCTTATATTTATGTCTCACTCAGAAACTCGGTTCCATCCATGCCCGACGCATGGTCAAGTATGCGAGCCGGATTGGACTTGTTCCAAAAGACCAACCTTCCCGCCGGCGTACTTCAGGTAGTACTGATTGATGACTTCGGTCATACCAGTTCGGTACTACTGGCTGTGGAAAGCCATACCCGCAGCCCTCGCGAACTGGAACAATACACCCGCCTACTTTGTGACAAACTGCGCACATTGCCGCAAATGGGCAAACTGCGCGTGTTAGGACAGCAACAAGAAGAGATAGCCGTCACCATCGATGCTGACCGCATGGCTATGTACGGCATCAGTCAGTCACAACTGGAATCTACTCTAATGCTGCAAGGTCTGCGAACTATGGGAGGACAAACCAAGGGAGCAGCCTTTCAAGTCACTATCCCCTATCGG
>JAGHSR010000147.1 GCA_018065765.1 Candidatus Colicola coprequi | reverse complement strand
CAAACCTACATGACCAAGTTCAAACAGTCCGGCAAGTCGGGTACGATGCGCTTCCGCGATTTCGTCTTCAAGGACATCTACAACAACTACGACGAACACCTTGCAAAGATGGAAGGCGACGCGTAATGTAAATAGACCCACCTCAGTCCTCCCTCATAGGGAGGAAGAGAGGGAGAGGGCTATCGGAGGGGAAAGACCCTATCTCTAACCACTAACAACCTAATTATCCAAAAAAATGAAAAAACTCACACACGAACAGGGATGGAACTTCCTGACAACTTTGGTAAAGCTGATTTATAACTTTGTCAAGGCGCTGAAAAAGCAGCCTACGGACACAGAGTAACAAACAAAAACCACACAAGAGTGACTGTCCTCTTGTGTGGTTTTTTTGTTGATTGTCTGAAAAAGTTGTATATTCCCCCAAAAAGCATTATCTTTGCAGCGTTTTAAGAACGAAAAATTTATGAAAACACATTTATTTTTGGCTTTTTCTTTGATGAGTGCTGCCTTGTCAGCCGCCGTTAATCCCTATAACTGGACATCTAAAGGCGAGATGTGTCTCGCTTTGCAGGCTGACTTTAACCATGCTTACAATACCAATCTGCAGTGGGTCAAACTGGAGAACAGCACTATCTATTTCCATGTGGGTGACAACTGGTTAACGGAAACACAAGCTCAAGGTGCAGAAACCACAGTGGCTAATTTTATTCAAAACACTACCTTCTCTGAAACCAACAATTTCATGAATATGGTGTCTCCTTCGCCCAGTCGTTGGTACTGGTTGTTCCAATATATCCAAACGGTTCGCGAGGAGCAGGAACTTACGGAAGGTATGCGTGACAACATTGCCCGCAAAGAGTTCTCAGCTTTCTTCCTCTCTTCCCCGGCGCATGGTTCGTGGCCTAAGTCCTCGTCCTACGTTACAGCCGGACAATATGCCCAATATGCCAATGCGTGGGGATACACTTATGCCTCCGGAACACCCAAAGAGCAGAAGTGGGAAGATATACCCCAAGAGGATAACCCCGACAAACCTAATCCTCCGGTGGTGGTAGATCCGTCCCTCACTCCCAAACGCGAGTTCCGTGCTACGTGGTTCACAACTCACTATGCCATCGACTGGCCCTCTACCTACGTCAAGAGCCCCGGCAATGCCAGTCAGATAGCCGCGCAGAAGAAAGAGTTGACCGACATCCTGGATGCCCTTGTGGAGGGTAATATGAATGCTTTCTGTTTTCAAGCCCGTCCTACTGCGGACGCTTTCTATCCATCGCCCTACGAGGCATGGAGCAAGAACCTGACAGGAACCCGAGGTGTCAATCCGGGTTACGATCCGTTGGCGTTTGCTGTGGAAGAAGGACATAAACGCGGACTGGAAGTGCACCTGTGGGTCAATCCGTACCGTGTGACGGCTTCCGGTTCGTTAACCGATAAGAACGATGCTACCTACAAGAGTGCTCATCAGTGGTTCATCAAGTACGATAACGGCTCTTTCTCCGGCACAATCATTGACCCTGGATACCCTGAGGCGCAGCGGTATGTGGTCAAGGTACTCATGCACATGATTAACAACTACGATGTGGATGGTATCATTATGGACGACTATTTTTATCCCTATGGGGGAACAACTACCGAAGATGCAGCCTCCAAAGCCCTATATAAACCCGCAGGAATGAGTGACGGCGATTGGCGTCGCAGCAATGTGGACAGCACCATGCGCATGCTCTATGATACCATCCAGGCTGTCAAACCTTGGGTACGCTTTGGTATTGGTGCTTTCGGCATCCGGACAACGCAGAAGAAAGTGGCAACCTCCTACGGTATCACGCTTCCTACCGGCATCACCGGATTGGACGATTACGCCGTGCAGTGTTGCAATCCGATAGAGTGGGTTAAGGATGGCTATATTGACTATCTCGCCCCGCAACTCTATTGGGCTACTACCTCTTCGGGACAGTCCTATCATACCTTGTGCCAATGGTGGAGCCAAACGGTGTGCAAGCACTTCTCTGACCAACTGCCGGGTAATCAGGTGGTGGATTTCTTTGTGTCACAAGCCGCCTACAGGTTCGACCTGGACGAGATAGTGGAGCAAATAGACGACAACCGCCGCTACAACCAGACGGGCGGGGCAGGTTCCATATTCTACAACACCCATTGTTATATGAAGAACAATGGCCTGGCGACACCCCTCATGCACAAACGTGTGGCCGAGAAACGATTTATCTATCCGGCACTGCCACCTGCCATGAGTTGGAAGTCCGTTCCGGCTCTCTCTCCGGTTACCAATCTGCGAGTGGAAGGCTCTACACTCAAGTGGGATGGCGGCAATGCCGAACGATTCACCGTATATATGTTCCCCGATACCACCGGTGTGGAAAATGCCATCAACAATGCTCAGTATTTATACAAAGTAGTGTGGGGGACTACATCTTGCACGATTCCATCTACTACCTCACACCGCTTTGCAGTATGCCCTTACGACCGTTTGGGCAATGAGTATGCACCTACTGTTTGGCCGACGGAAGCAGCGGGTATCGTATCATCCGACGAACAACCTTCTCAGCCCGTCCGTAAGGTCATCACTTCCGGTGGACAAATATTTATTATTCGTGACGGACACGTTTACGATCTGATGGGGCGAGGAAGACCCTAACCCCGACCCTTTCCCTCATAGGGCAAGGGGGAGGAAGACCCTAACCCCGACCCTTTCCCTCATAGGGCAAGGGGGAGAGGAAGACCCTAACCCCGACCCTTTCCCTCATAGGGCAAGGGGGAGAGATTAGTTGTTATTTGTGCGTTTTAAGATAGGGTACTATCTATTTTCGACAGGGAGTCGGTGAAGAATACAAAATGCGAAATTTCGCAAAAAAAGTGCCTCAACGCTTGTGCATGTCAAAAATATGTTGTAATTTTGTGCGGTTTTTATGAGTGATTCACTACAAGTGATTTTATTCCGCCGCAAATCAACTGAGAAAATTAAAATTACTGCAATATGACAGAAGACAAAATTATTCCTGTAAAGATTGACGAAGAAATGCGAAAGTCGTACATCGACTATTCCATGAGCGTCATCGTAAGTCGTGCACTACCTGATGTGCGCGATGGTTTCAAGCCCGTTCAACGCCGCGTCTTGTTCGGTATGAATGAACTGGGAAACACTTCCGATAAACCCACCAAAAAGAGTGCTCGTATCGTGGGTGAGGTAATGGGTAAATATCACCCGCACGGTGATAGTTCCATCTATGGTACTTTGGTGCGCATGGCTCAACCTTGGAACATGCGTTATTGTCTGGTGGATGGTCAAGGTAACTTCGGTGACGTGGACGGCGATGGAGCTGCCGCTATGCGATATACCGAAGCACGTTTGAGCAAACTGGCAGAGGAAATGCTGCGCGATATAGAGAAAGATACCGTGGATATGCAGCTTAACTTCGATGACACTTTGCGTGAACCTGTTGTGTTGCCGTGCCGTTTCCCGAACCTGCTGGTCAATGGCGCAACAGGTATAGCCGTAGGTATGGCTACCAACATGGCTACCCATAACTTAGGCGAAGTGATAGATGGTTGTGTGGCATACGTCAAACGTCAGATAGAACGCGATGAGAATCCTGAGATAGAAGACATCACAGTGGATGAATTGATGGAGTATATCAAGGCTCCTGATTTTCCAACAGGAGGTACTATCTATGGCTATCAAGGTGTACGCGATGCCTTTGAAACAGGTCGTGGACGTATTGTCATTCGTTCAGCTGCTGACATCGAGACTGAGAACAACGGACGCGAACACATCATCAGCACCGAACTGCCTTATGGTGTCGTAAAAGCTGATTTGGTGAAGAACATAGCCGAACTGGTGAACGATAAGAAAGTCGAAGGTATATCTGAAATCACCGACCAGTCCAAACGCGATATTCGTATCGTGATTGATATCAAAAAAGATGCTAATGCACAGGTGGTTCTCAATAAACTCTACAAGTTTACGGCTCTGCAGAGTTCGTTCTCGGTGAACAATATCGCTTTGGTTAATGGTCGTCCGCAACTGCTTAATCTCAAGGATATAATCTCTGCTTTCATCAACCACCGGATGGATGTGGTAACGCGGCGTACCCGCTTCGAACTTCGCAAAGCCGAAGAACGCGCGCATATATTGGAAGGTTTGATTATCGCTGTGGATAATATTGACGAGGTGGTCAAGATAATCCGTGCCAGCCGTACACCTCAAGATGCACAATCTAACTTGGAACAACGGTTTGACTTAGACAACCTGCAAAGTAAGGCTATCGTGGATATGCGACTCAGCCAACTCACCGGTCTCCGTATCGATGAACTCAAACAAGAGTATGAGGATATAGAGAAACTCATAGCTCATCTCAACGAACTCCTCAATAGCGAAATTCTGCGCTATCAGCTCATCGATGAGGAACTGCTGGAAATCAAGGAGAAATACGCAGACGAACGCCGCACCAAGATTGTGAAGATGGCTACTGAGTTCAATCCTGAAGATATGTATGCTGACGATGATATGGTGATTACTATCTCGCATCTGGGTTATATTAAACGCACTCCGTTAGCAGATTTCCGCACGCAGGGTCGTGGTGGAGTAGGGGCTAAGGCCAGCTCCGCTCGCGATGAGGATTTTATCGAATATGTTCACCAAGCTTCCATGCACTCCACCATGATGTTCTTCACCGAAGGAGGACGCTTGTATTGGCAGAAAGTGTATGACCTGCCGGAAGGTAATCGTCAGTCCAAGGGACGCGCTATCCAGAATATCATCAATCTGGAGAAGGGTGACAAAGTACGTGCCTTTATTAACGTGAAGGGACTCAACGATCCGGACTACGTCAATTCGCACTACCTCATCTTTGCTACTAAGAACGGCTTGATGAAAAAGACTACTCTCGAGGCATATTCGCGCCCACGTGCCAATGGTATCAATGCTGTCAACCTTCGTGATGGCGATGAACTTATCGGCGTAACACTGACCGATGGTCAGAGCGAAATGCTCATTGCTTCCTACTACGGCAAAGTGGTTCGTTTCAACGAACAAGGTGTGCGTCCTATGGGTAGAAATGCAACCGGTGTGCGGGCTATCAAACTTGAGGAAGATGGTATTGATCACGCAGTTGGCATGATTTGTGTTGCTAAAGATACTGAGCAGACCGTACTCGTCATCTCCGAAAAAGGATTTGGTAAGCGTACCTTGCTTGATGACGAAAATGGAGAGGCTGTATATCGTGTCACCAACCGTGGTGGTAAGGGTGTTAAAACGATGAATATCACCGACAAGACGGGACAACTCATAGGAATACATGCTGTCACTGATGAAGATGACCTCATGCTCATCACTAAGTCCGGAACCGCTATCCGTATGGCACTCAATACCGTTCGTGTCATGGGACGCGCTACACAAGGCGTCAAACTCATCGAACTGCAAAAACGCAACGATACGCTCATGTTCGGCTGCATTGTTCCGAAAGATGAGGAAGAAGCAACCGAAGAAAGCGGTGAAACAATAGAAACGGCTGAAAATAAAGAAGCCACAGAAGCATAAAAATTACGAACAATTAAAATAACTACTCTTATGAAGAAAGTATTATTTCTCGCTGCACTGGTTCTTTTAAGTTCAGGCAGCTTTGCACAAAAGAAAACTGTTAGTAAAGCACGCAATCTCGCTCTCATGGAAGAGAATCCTGATTTCGCTGGTGCCCGTCAGCTCATCAAAGAAGCTTTGGAAAATGATGAAACCAAGGACTTGGCAGAAAC
>JAGHSR010000155.1 GCA_018065765.1 Candidatus Colicola coprequi | reverse complement strand
CCAAAGAACTTGTTCGCATGGGGAGAGCGAAGGCACAAGTCGCCTGCTGATTAAGCGGAGCTGTATCAGCCTTTGCGACCTTGTTGCCGAACGCGAGGGGTTGGGGATAGGGTCTTCCCCCTCTGCTGGGGCTTTTTGGGCTCTCTTACCTCCTATAGCAGCGTAGCGGCCTCTAACCCAAATTTCGGTGTGAGACGATATTTGCCCGAAATTATTTGCATATATCATTTGCTTTTTGTGAGTAAAAACGTATCTCGCTATCATCCCTCACCTGTATTAGGGAATCTGACTCAAACATCTACACTGACATATATTCACGAGTTGGAGGATAGTAAAACTATTAACATCGCTTATCACACGAATGACCCGAACGTTGGCATGTCACTTACGGCAGATAGTAGCAAATACAAACTATTTGTCGGAGATACCGGGTTGTTTGTTACATTAGCTTTTTGGGATAAAAAATATACAGACAATGAATTGTACGGCAAATTGCTCAATGACAAATTATCTGCCAATTTGGGCTATGTGTATGAAAATTTGGTTGCCCAAATGCTTCGCGCATCCGGTTACCGATTGTTCTATTACACATTCCCCAAAGATGACAATCACAATTATGAGATAGATTTTCTTCTTTCTCAAGGGAGCAAAGTTTGTCCTATAGAAGTCAAGTCTTCCGGTTACAAGACACATGCTTCATTGGATGCCTTCTGCAAGAAATTTTCAACCAGAATAGGGAAAAGTTATTTAGTTTATACCAAAGATTTGCATCATGAGCAGGAGATGACTTATTTACCTATTTTCATGACACCATTCTTATAAACGCTTCCCCTCTTACCTCCTATAGGGACTATCCCCCTTGCCCTATGAGGGAAAGGGTCGGGGTTAGGGTCTCCCCCCCCTTTTTTAAAGGGGCTTCATTCTCTCCATTCTTGATAAATCAAACGACTATTAATGTTTTTTACCAAGAAAGTTTTGCCCACTTCAAAAATTTGTACTACCTTTGCCCAAGAAATCAACAACAATCATCTCGTATGCCTAAAATCGTAGTTTTTACCGGCGCAGGAGTTAGCGCAGAGAGTGGTCTCGGAACGTTCCGAGATAGTGATGGATTATGGGAAAAGTACCGTGTGGAAGATGTCTGCACACACGATGCGTGGGAACGTAACCCGCAGTTGTGTGTTGACTTCTATAATGCTCGTCGTCGTGACACCTTGGCGGCTCAGCCCAATGCTGCTCATTACGCGTTGGCGCGACTGCAACAAGCTTTCCCGAATACGGCTATCATCACGCAAAACATCGACAATCTTCACGAAAGAGCAGGTTCTACGGATGTGATTCATTTGCATGGCGAAATTACCAAACTCCGTTCATCTGTCAACGAAATGGCTACAGTGGACTTGAATGGCTGGGAACAGCACTATGGCGACCGACATCCCGATGGCAGTTTGTTGCGACCGTATATCGTTTTCTTTCAGGAGAATGTGCCGTATTTCTCAGCAGCGTGCGAGGTGGCAGCTACAGCAGATATCTTGGTGGTGGTAGGAACGAGTCTCAATGTCTATCCGGCAGCCAGTTTACTCTTATACGCCCCCGAAACGACTCCCATCTACTTTGTTGACCCGGGGCAACCCGAGTTTGGACCTTACAAACACCGCATCACACACCTTCGCCAACCCGCTACCGTGGGGGTGCCGACATTGGTAGAGCAGCTGATTCAGCAGTTTGGATAACCTTGGGTTTTCTACCGCAGTTTATGACGGATAAAATGTGCCCGGGCAAAGACAAAATAGAAGATAACGCCTGCGGCATAAAGCATCACACCCGTCCAGAACGCCATGTGATAACCGTAATGCTCTGCCACACTGCCACCAATGAACATGCCTACCGCCATACCTAAGTCCCAACCGGTGAGTAGGGTAGAGTTGGCTGTTCCACGTTGGTTGTGCTCAGCGAGATTGATGAACATCGTCTGAAAAGCCGGCCAAAGATGACCGTTGCCCAAACCGATAACAAGGGGAGCCAAATAGTATGCCCACTGCTGCCCGACGGCGCAAAAGAGCACAAAACCGCTGATGCTGACCACAATCCCCCATGTGGCATTCCGAACAATCTTGCCCTCACGGAGCGAACGCGTACCCGTCAGTCGGGATATAATCAGTCCAACGGCAAATAGGGTGAAGAACAACCCTGTCCCCGTGGTGATACCCAACTGCTCGCGACCATAGATGGCAACGTAAGTGGAGAGTATGCCGTAAGCAAATGCCAAAGAGAACACTACCAAAAAGAGCGCCCACCCCTGTAGCAGGAAAAATCGATCCAACGACAAGGCTTGCTTCTCGCGGATAATCTCTCGTTGTCTAAGACGCAAGGTGGCGTTGACAATCACGCCTGCTAACGAACACAACATAGACAGCACAAACAACATCTCATAACTGTGCCACTGATGATACACCATGAGCCCCACACCGGGAGCGATGGCGGTAGCAATGTTGTTGCTCAGTCCGAAATATCCTATCCCTTCGGCACGTCGCGAGGACGGCAACACATCTATCATCACGGTACTCAAACTAACTCCGGCAGCA
Source organism: Candidatus Colicola coprequi (assembly GCA_018065765.1). Taxonomy (GTDB): domain Bacteria; phylum Bacteroidota; class Bacteroidia; order Bacteroidales; family Paludibacteraceae; genus Colicola; species Colicola coprequi. Next base: position 7,925 of record JAGHSR010000155.1, on the reverse strand, counting down.
CCAAATGGGGCACCATGTATCATCCTAAAGATAGCAAAAAGCGTCAGCGAACCCGCCAGTAGGTAGCCACCGAAGAAAGCGCATGTCAGAAAGTATGTCACCAGCAGAACCGTCTTTCTTGGCCATGAATCCACTATGTATCCGCTGAATGGACGCATCACAAGGGCTGCGATGGCATAACCCGACAACACCAAACCAATCACTTCCTTGTTGGCATCGAACGTATCGGCAAGATACAACGGAAGCAGGGGAGTCATGAGCATAAAAGCAAAGTATAACAAAAAATTGCTACACCAAACTTTGATATATTCGCTATTCCACAACCGTTCTGTTTCCATTGCTTTGATATAACAAGAGCCACCCAATCGGGTAGCTCTTAGCGTATTACATGTTCAGTAAACTTAAGCGAGTTTATTGATGTAAAGAGCCAAACTGGATTTCAAGTTAGCAGCTTTGTTGCGATGGATGATGTTGCGTTTAGCCAACTTATCCAACATAGAACTTACTTTAGGCAACATAGCAGCGGCAGCAGCTTTCTCTGTGGTAGAACGCAAGTCACGAACGGCGTTGCGAGCAGTTTTAGCATAATAATGGTTGTGTGCCTTGCGTGTTGCGGTTTGGCGAATACGTTTCAAAGATGATTTGTGGTTTGCCATCTCTTTGTTTGTTTTTTTTGTGTTGAACAAATGTGTTACCTTTGAGGAAGGTCAGTTTTTTGTAGCCTATAGCAGAGTCGAACTGCTCTTTACAGAATGAAAATCTGTCGTCCTAGCCGATAGACGAATAGGCCATTTTCGCGAAGCCAAAATCGCTGCGTCTCTTGCAGACGAATAGGCCATTTTCGCTACTATGTTTCACCCACTCGGAGCGAAATCGGCTGCAAAAGTACTGCTTTTTTTTGAACTGACAAAATTTTTTTACGAAAAAGTGCGATTTTTTTTGTTATTCCGAGAAAATTTAGTACTTTTGTGCCCAATTCGCAATCTGACAACGGTTAACTGACTCTATTGTAAATAATGAAAAAACTACTCATTGGCATACTGCTCTTTGCTCTATTACCCCTGGTAGGTGTAGCGCAAGACAACGATAAAATCAAAACTCCCGATTTGCAAACCGCCGAACCGGATTTCTTTGATCCAACACGCGATGCGAACAAAAAACAGGAGTATCATTTCGGCATGGAGTACCGTGTCGAAGCAGGTTACGTGCAGAACCAACAACGTTCGCGCGAGACCAACTTCCCGGGTACTTTCTTCCACGGAGCACGCGTGGGCGCAACGGTGGATTTTCTGTTGCCAAGTCAGTTTAGTGCGCAAGTGGGACTGCTCTACACACTAACCTACGGCACTTATCAGCAAAAATGGGCGGCTATGGGCTATGAGGATATCTATGCCCATCAGGCGTATATGGACCACCGCATCATGCAACATCAGTTGACTATCCCTATGCGCGTGTATGGCAATATACATCTGTGGAAAAAACTCAATATGTTCTTCTACGCCGGACCGCAACTGCAGATAGGTCTGGCTGCTCAGGACAATCTTCGTTGTGGTGTAACCGACTCTACCGTCCAATGGATGCATGGCACAGCAGTCTCTCTGCTCGACGGCACAACCATCATTCCGTCGCCCGTGCAAACCGAACCCTATGACCGCTATCAGTCCAAGCAGTTGTGGCGAACCAATATCCAACTGGGAGTCGGTGGAGGTTTTGAGTGGGATAAGTACCGCCTGCAAGCGGGGTATGACTTTGGTCTAAACAACCTCGTTCATCAGCGGGTCACGCCCAATCAACACATGTGGGAGTGGGGTTGGTACGTCAGTTTTTGCTACAAGTTGTAGCCTCTTCCCATTCTCCATGCTCAGTTCTTCATTCTCTTGAGCAACTTGCGGAAACGTGCATGAAACAGCACCGCTGCCACGGATAGACCGACTATGAAGCCTATCCAAATGCCCGGCGCCCCCCAATTAAGCACAAACATGCAGAATAGACCGATGGGCAGGGCGATGACTATGTATGCGATGAACGCATAAACCATCGGTATCTTGACATCCGTTATACCTCGTAACATGGCTGCTCCCACGGCCTGCATACCGTCGGCATACTGGAACAATCCGGCTATCAGTATCAGCGTAGAAGCAATCTCAATGACGGCGGTATCCTCGGTGAAGAGGTACGGAATGAGGTGACGCAAACTAATCATCAACACGGCACCGATGGTGTTCATGAGCAGTACCAAATGGATACTGGCATTGCTCGCCATGCGCACAGCCTCTATGTCTCCGCGACCCAACTGATGGCTGACGCGAATAGTGGTGGCACTACCTATGCCGAGGGCTAACATGAATGTCAAGTCGGCTATCTGATTGGCGATTTGCTGTGCGGCTAACGCTTCTTTACCCAACCATCCTACGATGATAAAAGACAAAGTGAACAGCACCGTTTCCAGTACGGTCTGGCTGCCAATGGGTGCGCCTGTTTCCCACAATCGTTTCAGTTGACGCAACGAGAAAAGATGAGTTTGCTCCTTAAATAGACGAAAATATAGCCGCCATTCGCGCTTAATCACTATTGCACCAAGGAATAGCAAGGGCATGATAGTTCGCGAGATAAGCGTAGCTATCCCCGCACCGGTAGCCCCCATGGCGGGAGCACCCCAGTGACCGAATATGAATACCCAGTTGAGTAGTATATTCAGCCCATTCATAAAGATGGAAATCACCATGGCTACCCATGTGTTGCCCATCCCTTCCAAAAACTGCTTCTGCAAACAGAAAAACAGGAATGGCACAATCGAAAGCACGATGCACAAGTAATACGGTCTGGCTGCTTCCACGACACTCTCTTCCTGCCCAAAACAATCCAGCAAAGGTATGCACGCACCCAAAACGACTACCATGACAACGCTGAGCACGATGGTGAACCATATCCCATTGAGCAGCAACGAGGATATACGCTTGTCTTCGCCAAGGTCTTCGCTAATCTGCTTATGCCCCACCTCGTAACCTACCAAGGGGGTGATACCCATCAACGCACCCATCGCAAACACCATCACGGTGAAAAAAATAGCGTTGGAAAAACTCACTGCTGCCAAATCGGCAGTAGCGTAGTGACCCACCATCATGCTGTCAAACAGCCCCACCAACGACGCTCCCAATTGCGTCAGCATAACAGGAAACGCAATCTTCAGATTGCGTTTGTAATAGGGTATGTAGTCACTAAATCGCATAAATTTGCTGCAAAGGTAGTACTTTTTTTGTACATCTCAAAAACTTTTTGTACCTTTGCTGCAAAAATCTAAAAATAACAAATAACCAATCACAACTCCATGAAACATCTTCTTCCTCTTTTGCTTTTAGGCGCGTGGTTCACTGTTTCCTCCTCGCGCGCGTGTACGAATTTTATAGTAGGTAAGAACGCCTCTGTCGATGGCAGTACTATGATTACCTATGCCGCTGACAGCTACACCCACTACGGTTATCTCAATTTCACCCCCGCAGCAGACCACCCCGCAGGGGCTATGCGGGAAGTCATCGAGGGCGATACCCGCCGTCCTTTGGGACAAATTCCCCAAGTCAGTCACACCTACCGCGTGGTGGGGTATATGAATGAGCACCAACTCACTATTGGCGAAACCACTTGGGGTGGACGTCAGCAACTGTGGGATACTACGGGTATTGACTACGTCAGCCTCATGCAAATAGCATTGGAGCGTTGCCGAACAGCACGCGAAGCTATCGACTGCATGGTTCAATTGGTGGCTGAATACGGCTATGCCAGCGAGGGTGAATCGTTCTCCATCGGTGACCCTAACGAAGTGTGGCTGATGGATATGATAGGCAAAGGACCCGGCAAGAAAGGTGCCGTTTGGGTGGCTCAACGCATACCGGACGATTGCATATCAGCCCACGCGAATCAAGCTCGCACAACATCCATACCCGGGTATAAAGCCAAAATCAAAAAGAATCAACCCTACGGCAGCAATAACGACGGTACGGTTCTCTGGGAAAAAGAGGTCATCTCCCTCGCACGCGAGAAAGGGTATTTCTCCGGTTCGGATGCAGAGTTCAACTTCGCTGCTGCCTACAATCCGTTTGATTTCTCAGGACTCTATGTCTGCGAAGCCCGCGTGTGGAGCTTCTTCCGACGCTTCAATGACGATATGGATCGCTATTTTGATTACGCAACAGGCAAGACTTTCTTGGCTACCGGAGGCAAGGATGCCGGTGAACCGATGCCCCTATACTTCCGCCCTAATCACAAGGTGAGCGCACAAGAACTCAAGGACTGTATGCGCGACCAGTACGAAGGAACGCCTCTCGACATCACTACAGGTACCGATGCCGGACCTTGGAACAGCAAACTGCGTTACGGAGGACTGACATTCCAGTACGATAGCGTCCCATATTGGTACGAACGCCCCATCGCTACCCAACAGACAGCCAACTCGTTCGTGGCACAAATGCGTGGCTACGAATCGGCTAAGGCGGGGGGTATATTTTGGTTCGCCATGGACGATGCTGCCACCAGTCTCTATGTGCCTATGTACAGCGCTATTACCGACATCCCCGAATGCTACCGATTGGGCAATGGCGACCTGTACACCTATTCGCCTACGTCCGCTTGGTGGCTCTATAATATCGTTGCCAACTGGGTTTATACTAAATACTCACGCATGAAACCCGACTTAGACCGCGTGCGACAGACTTGGGAAGACCGTTTCAATGCACAGGTGGAGGTGGTTGACCAAAAGGTGGCAACTATGACTACGCAGGAAGCACAATCTTTCCTAACCAATTATTCCATCAATGCTGCCAACCAATCTTGCGACGCTTGGCGTGAGTTGGGTATCTACCTGTTCACCAAGTACTTGGACGGTGTTGAACGCAAGGAGGATAATGGCCAGTTTGTTCGTAACCCATACGGCAACCCGGTTGGACCTAATCGTGTCTCCTATCCTGCTTCCTTCCAACAAACCATCATTGACGAAGTCGCACATGAATAAATCCCAACTAATAAATCATAAATCATGAACACCCTCTCTCCTCAAGAAGTATTTTCTATCTTCTCTGAAATCACCCAAATCCCTCGTCCAAGCAAACACGAGGAACAAATTAGTCAATGGTTAGTCAATTTTGCGGCTAAACATCATATCTATTGCCAACGTGACGAAGCCATGAACGTGCTGATGCGCGTACCCGCTACTGCGGGACGGGAGAATCAACCCGGTGTCATTCTGCAGGCTCACATGGATATGGTCTGCGAGAAAAACAACGATGTACAACACGACTTCCTCACCGAACCTATCCACACCTATGTGGATGGTGATTTCTTGAAAGCACGTGGCACCACACTCGGCGGCGACGACGGAATAGGCATGGCTATGGCTTTGGCTGCGCTGATTTCTCCCACCTTGCAGCACCCGCAACTCGAAGCGCTCTTCACGGTGGACGAAGAGACCGGACTCACAGGAGCGTTCCGCTTGACCGACGGCTTCATGACCGGCAAACGACTCATTAACCTCGACAGCGAGGACGATGGACAACTGTTCATCGGTTGCGCCGGAGGCATTGACACATTGGCTAAAATGCACTATACACCGCAACCTTGTGACTTGCAAGGGTATCTGCCACTGCTCGTTCAGGTATCAGGACTCATGGGAGGACACTCCGGCGATGATATCAACAAGGGCAGAGCTTGCGCCAATCTTCTTCTGGTCAATTTCCTCTATAACGAGATGTTGCGCATGCCACTGCGCATAGCCTCTATCTCCGGAGGCAATCTACGCAATGCCATTGCACGTGAGGCTGAGGCTGTCGTCTTGGTTCCTATGGAGTACAAAGAGGATATCCGCGTGGATTTCAATGTCTATGTGGCTGAAATGGAAAATCAATTCCGACAAGTGGAACAGACGATGCATCTGTCCCTACAAACAACCGACATGCCTAAAACACTGATCCCCGAACAACAAGCCTTCAACCTCATCGCTGCCCTGCATCTCTGCCCGCACGGCATGATGGCTATGTCCAAAGATATGCCGGGACTGGTGCAAACAAGTACCAATCTGGCTTCCATCAAAATGAAAGAAGGGTATATCGAAGTCAATACTTCTCAACGTTCCAGCGTGGAAGCAGAGAAACATTATCTCAAACTATGTGTTGAACGTGCATTGGCTTTGGCATGCGATGAAGTGACACATGGAGACGGCTATCCGGGATGGAAACCCAATGTCAATTCTCCTTTGTTAGAGGTGGCACAACAGGCGTATAAGGACTTGTTCGGACAAGAACCCAAGGTGCTCGCTATACATGCCGGTTTGGAGTGTGGACTGTTCCTTACTAAATATCCTTACCTCGATATGGTTTCCATCGGACCGCAAATGTACGGTGTACATTCACCGCAAGAACGTCTCAGTATATCTTCTACCGCTCGCTGCTATGCTTGGCTCACACGCATTATCGAAACACTCTAACCGTGCATTTTGCATTTTGTATTTTGCATTCTGCATCCTGCATCCTGCATTTTGCATTCCGCATTCTGCATTTTGCATTCCGCGTTCTGCATTTTGCATTCCGCATTCTGCATTCTCCATTCACCATCTCCCTCCTCTGCATACGGGTGATACCATCATGCTTATCTCCCCATCTGCTCTGCCTACGGCTGAACAAGTCGCAATCACGGCGGCAGGACTGCAGACTTGGGGATATGTGGTCAAACAATCCCCTAACGTCCTCAAAAACCCGCGTACCATTCAGGATCGCTACGATGACCTCATAGGCGGCTTGCACGACACAAGTGTTAAAGCTTTGTTCTGTGTACGTGGAGGATTTGCTTCTGCGGACGTAATGGACTTGCTGTCCATAGATACGCTGCGCCAATACCCCAAATGGCTCATTGGTTATAGCGACATCACGGCTTGTCATGCAGCTTGGCATGTTGCCGGTATACCTTCTATCCATTCATCTATGTCAGCTATTTGGGATGATCTGGAACAACCTTGCGTAGAGGCTACACAACGACTATTGGCAGGGGATAAACCCGACTACCATTTCGCTCCGCATCCTCAAAATATCTGCGGCAAGGTGCAGGGAACGCTGATTGGAGGGAATATGTCTGTGTTAACGGGGGCTTTCTTCTCCCATTTTGACCCATCGCTGTTCGATCCCAACGAGCGTTTTATACTATTGGCAGAAGATATCGGCATGACTGCAAACGATTTGCACCGTTTTCTGACTATGGCAGATCACATCGGACTACTCAAGCGGGTCAATGGAATCATATTTGGTGAACTTACGGATTTTATTATGTGCCCGGAGGACCTTTCCGGTTCTTCGCATGGAGGCTCTTTCGTAGATGGACAGGACATTGCGGCACGCCTTCTCGAATGCAAGGGCTATCATATTCCTGTAGCGTTCAATTGTCCCATCGGACACGGCAAGCAGAACTATCCTCTGCTTTTGGGTGAAACCGTATATCTGGACATTACCCCCACGGATGTACATCTCTACTACTAAATCTGCATTTTGCATTCAGCATTTCGCATTCTCCATTCATCTAACCATTCTCCATTCTCATTTCTCCATTCTGCATTTTGCATTCTGCATTTTGCATTCAGCGTTTCGCCCTCTTTGGGGCGATTACATCGGTACTTTACGCGGCTCCCAATGCCGCATACTACGCAACCCCCATCTTAGGATTTTTAGTGTCTGCGCTGCTGCGCTGAAGCGTTCTCTCCCTTGCCCTATGAGGGAAAGGGTTGGGGTTAGGGTCTTTTGCATTTTGCATTTTGCATTCTGCATTTTGCATTCTGCATTTTGCATTCTCCCTCCCCCATCTTCGGGGTCCCCAAAGAACTTGTTCGCATGGGGAGAGCGGAGGCAGAGACCGCCTGTTGATTTAGCGTAGCGGTATCAACTTTTGCGGTG
>JAGHSR010000092.1 GCA_018065765.1 Candidatus Colicola coprequi | reverse complement strand
CAAATGCGTTTACCGTTCTCATGTGCTCTATCTACTGCACTATCCAGTTCCTGTCCCACCTTGATTTGCTCAGAATCCACCTTGTGTTTAGACAAATCCTCTACGTCGATGGACTTGAAGTTACCAAGTGCCATATGAGAAGTAAGGAAATACTGTTCTATCCCATTGATATCCATGCGTTTGAGCAACTGTTTGGAAAAATGAAGTGATGAAGCCGGCGCAGCCACAGCACCTATGTGCTTGGCAAAAATGGCTTGATAGCGCTCTTCATCCATTTCCTCCACAGGATAATCAGGGAATAGTTTGTTATACTCTTCCTGCACCTGCTCATCCATAGGACGACGAATATATTTAGGCAGTGGCGTATGTCCCAACGCGTACAAACGCTGAATAAATTCATCGTTGTTGTAATCTGTCAAGAAACGTACTGTACGACCACGTGATGTGGTATTGTCTATCACCTCTGCGACGATATTGGTATCTTCATCAAAGAATAGTTTGTTGCCGATACGTATTTTACGGGCGGGGTCCACCTGTACATCCCAATATCGATTCTCGTGATTAAGTTCGCGCAACAGGAATACCTCAATATTTGCCAGCGTTTTCTCTTTTTTGGCATACAATCGTGCCGGGAACACTTTGGTGTCGTTGAAAACAAACATATCTTGCTCATCAAAGTACTCACACAGATCCCCCACATGGCGATGCTCTATTTCTCCTGTTTTACGATGGAGCACAAGCATACGTGCTTCCTCTCTAAATCGAGATGGATACTGAGCAATCAGTTCTTCAGGTACTTTAATTCTAAATTGGCTTAGTTTCATATTGAATTTTAGTTATTAGCTATTAGTTGTTCAAATTGTTCAAAGTTGATACAATGATCCAGTGTTATATCTCCCACTCTGGTTCGTCTGAGTGCTATAAGATGGGCTCCAGAACCTAATTTAATGCCGATGTCTCGTGCCAAAGCACGAATATAAGTTCCCTTGGAGCACACCACATGAATGACCAATTGCATTTTCTCAGCGTCAAATGCTACCACATCAATAGCGTCTATGACAAGGAGTTTGGGTTTGAGTTCTACATCTTCTCCTTTTCTTGCCAGTTTATAAGCACGCTTGCCTTCCACTTTGACGGCTGAAAACATAGGAGGGACCTGCCATTGTTCGCCCAGAAATTGGGGTATCATCTCGTCAATCAATGCACGTGTAATATGGTTGGTTGGGTAGATTTGGTCAATCGGTTTCTCCAAATCGAAACTTGGGGTCGTAGCTCCTAATTGCAAGGTAGCCACATACTCCTTGGTATGATTTTGCAGTTCATCAATGAGTTTGGTCTTTTTACCTGTACAAACCACAACAACTCCTGTTGCCAAAGGATCCAACGTACCGGTATGTCCCACTTTGAGTTTTTTAACACCCAACTTGTGACACAGCAACCATCTCGCCTTGCCAACCACGTCAAAACTGGTCCAACGATAAGGTTTATCAAAAGCAATGATTTCTCCCTCAACGAAGTCCATACACCAAAGCAAATACGCCTATCACAAGGCAGTAAATAGCAAAATATAATAATTTCTGACGTTTCACAATATCAATCATCCATTTACAAGCCGCGCAACCGGTCAGAAATGCCGCTGCAAAACCGACCAGCAAGGTAACGAACGACAAGTGACTATCTATTGGATTTTGTATAAGATCCAGCACATCCAACATCGTGGCACCTAAGATAGGAATCAGTACCATCAAGAAAGAGAATTGTGCCACTTGCTCTTTTTTGTTTCCAAGTAGTAAACCTGTGGCTATCGTAGTGCCACTACGGCTTAATCCCGGTAGCACAGCCAAAGCTTGGCCTAAACCGATGATGAACGAATCGACCCACGAGATTTGCTCTTTGGTGCGGGGCTTGGCGAATTGAGCGAAAGTAAGCAACGATGCCGTGATGAGCAGGCAAACACCTACGATAGTCAGTCCACTGCCAAAGATAGATTCCACTGTATCTTTGAAAAACATGCCTACCACAAACACAGGAATCATAGATAATAGGATTTTTCCGGCGTATTGTTTTTCGGAGTTCCAAGTTTTCGTCGTGAACGTACCACGCAACAACCATGCGATTTCTTTCCATAGGATAACAATGGTAGAGCACACTGTTGCAGCATGTACAATGACATCAAAAAACAACATATCACCCTCAGCAAATTCCACTCCAAGCAGTGTTTGAGCAATGGTCAAATGCCCAGACGAAGATACCGGCAGAAATTCAGTCAGTCCCTGAATAACGCCTAAAAAAAGTGCTTCTAACCAACTCATTATTTCTTGCCTTTATACATAATTGCCACGACAGTCAGTATGAAGCCAGCCAAAGCAATCATAGGACCTACAGTGATTCGACGTACGGAAAAGATATCCGGATTATACTCTGTCGCGCCACTGGGTTCTCCAATCATAAGAGCAAACCCAATCACAATGATAATGAACGCAACGGCAATTAGGATACAATTGATTTTAGG
>JAGHSR010000030.1 GCA_018065765.1 Candidatus Colicola coprequi | reverse complement strand
GTTTATTAAATTGTACAACGATTATTTCTTTTGTGCAGCATCGTACTCAGCAACAAGGTCAAGCAGGCTGATAGAGCTGTCTTCCATTTCGTTAACCAGACCCTCGATGATGCTCAGGATGTAGTTGTAGAACAATTGGAGAATGATAGCGATAATCAAACCGAGCAGGGTAGTCAACAGAGCGACTTTAATACCACCGGCAACGACGGTTGCGGAGATGTCACCAACTTGTTGAATCTTGTCGAACGCTTCAATCATACCGATGATGGTTCCCAAGAATCCCAGAGAAGGAGCGATAGAGATGAACAAGCTGATCCAGCTGAGGTTCTTCTCGAGCAAGCCGAGCTGAACGCCACCATAAGAAGCGACGGTTTTTTCAACCACGTCAACACCTTCGTTGTAACGGCTCAGTCCCTGATAGAAGATACTTGCTACAGGACCGCGGGTGTTACGGCACACTTCGAGAGCTGCTTCGATACCACCTTTCTTGAGAGCTGCTTCGATTTGTTCAAGCAGAGCTTTTGTGTTGGTTTTGCTGAGGCTGAGATACATGATACGTTCGATGCAGAGAGCCAAACCAAATACCAAGCAGAGTAGGGTAGCAGCCATGAAGCCGGCGCCACCTTCAATAAACTTAGTTTTCAGCGTTTTGTGCAGAGCTACCAAGCCGCCTTCTTCAGCTTCGGGAGCCTCTTGTTCGGTAGCTGTTTGTTCAACAGGTGCTTCTACCGCAGGAGCTTCGGTTTCTTCTGTAACTTGTTCTGTTGCTTCAGGAGCTGCTTGAGCATCCTCTTGAGCCATTACTGCAACGCTACCCAGGGTCAGCATTGCAATTACCGTAAGGGTTGCAAAAACTTTTTTCATGAGATTTGTTAGTTAGTTTGTTTGATATTAGTTGATTAAAAATTGCCTAACGTTTCATTTAGCGCACAAAGATACTGCTTTTTTTTGGAGTGCGCAAACTTTTTTTTATTTTTTATCAATTGGAGTTGATTTTTCATCTATTCTATTACTTTGGGTTTGGGGTGTTTGCTGTAATACCACAGTTGCCAACTGTTGAATAGATTTTGCCAAATGCTATAGAAAGCGAGTATGACGGATGTCAAAGGGTGTAGATACAGAGATGCCATCCAGATTCCCATAGCTGAGTTTTTTTGTGCGAGAAGTTGTCCGCCGGCTATTTCGTCCCCGTAATACCGTCCGATGGCTTTACCCACTGCAAACTCCACAATACACAACCCTAATCCCATCAGTCCGAGGTAGAGAATGTTTTGTTCATTACCTTTCCCGTGAATAAAAATAAAATCCATCGTTTTGCCTATGGTTAGCAGGAGAGCCAATGCCCACAAATAAAACGCGTACTCGCGCCCACGCGCGACGGTATCGTTGAGTGGTTGGAACCATCGTTGGAGGATGAGAGTGAGAAAAAAAGGAACAGCCAGCACAGAGGCCGTTTTGCCAAGGATGAGTCCGGCAGACTGTAGAAAAGGCATGTCTTGTTGTACACCGATGAACGAGAATACAATTGGGGCGACAGTTGCAACCATTAGATTACCGATGATGGTGTAGGTGATTGTGGTTTTGCGACTGGCACCCAAGGCGCACGCTACCACCGATACACTGGCGGCCACAGGGCAGAGCCCGCCTATGAGAAGAGCTTCTGCTAAGATTTCGTTATGGGTAAGGGCATAAACAGCACCATAGCCACCCAAACCGATTACCAATTGCAGCAGAGCTATCCATAAATCCAATTTTTGAGGTTTTAATTGACGAAGATTGACTGATGCGAATGTGAGAACCAGTATCGAAAAAATGAGAAAAGGGGTGATACCACTAATGATATTGAGCCATTTGTGGAAGCATATTCCCAAAACGATGGCTGCGGGTAGGATATAGGGACGTATTTTTTCTTTCATTTGATACCGACTATCAGGTAATCGTCGTAAAAAAGCGTGCAAAGGTACTAAAAAATGGTGGATTGAGCAAAAAAATCCATTTTTTTTTGTGTACTCCAAAAAAATGTCGTACCTTTGCGCTTCGATTTGGAAAGATGCTCGAGTGGTTGAAGAGGCACGCCTGGAAAGCGTGTAAACCTCAAAAGGGTTTCCGGGGTTCGAATCCCCGTCTTTCCGCGAGAAAAACATCAAGAATGCAAAGAATGAAAGAGAGTGTGTCACAATAGGCACACTCTCTTTTTATTTGTTTTTTTGCACGATTGCCGCAATCGTTATTGATATTACCACTAATTGTTATTTTATAAGAATGGGCCCTATATGTCAATTATCTTGTACATCCTCCAAGTATCAATGTTTGGGTTTTTAAATTCAGATTTCCAAAAATTGTGGCGTTATTAGTGTTTAAGTTTTCGCCTCATTACAGCCATCGGGTTGGAGATGTCGAGAAGTTTTTTCTCTCGTTCTGCATCCATAGAATCTTGTTTACGAGAACGGCATTTGATTGCCCAACGTTTAAGCAAGCATTTAGCTGCCGCTAACTGTTTGCTTTCTTCTTCGTGACGGGCATCGCGATTCTTCCACAATGTATATAATTGCGCATCAGCCGCTCTGCGCTCGTTACGCATTTCGTAACTCAAATCTGCATCACTCATTTCTGGATTTATAGTTTCTTGGGAGATAGTATTTATTTTTTCATCTTTTTCAATGCCTTGTGCCAGACTTTCTTAAACAGAGGTCCTACCGCCATTGGATTTTTGACAAAATATATTACTAGCGCGCCCATCATGCGCACATATTGCTTATTTTTAAAATAAGCCTTTGCTAATGGAAGCCAAACCCATTTCGTGTTACGCAAATTGGCTGCAATATCGGCATATTCCTCTGGCAGAACATCTGCAACACGTGGTTGCAAATCAAACTCCATTTTGATTCTACCAACGCGATCTTTAACCCATTGTGTATGTGTCACAGATGTCGGATTTTGACGATAAGCAGAAAGTGGCTCATCTATGTAATAGCAATCGCCAAAACAATGCAATGCAATCCACATTGTCCAATCACCTAAATAAGGATTTGTCATGTGCCTTGCTTTTTGCGACACTTCCTCACGATGAGTATTGCGATATACAACTGATGCTGTGGGATAAGTGGGATTATACTGAAAATAATCTCTCATTGTAATTCGGCATGAATGCTGATTTGGAATGAGTGGAGCTTTGCGTTCCTCCAATGTCTTTCCTTTCATATCAACCCATCTCCGATTAGAACATGTTAGCATCAATGATTCGTCAGCCTCCAATATGTCCACTTGCTTCTGCAACTTATATGGGTCAATCCAGTAATCATCTCCCTCGCAGATAGCAATATATTTGGATTGGCTATCGTAAGGCTCTAAGAAAGGCTTCTTTGATTTTTGTTGAGAATAATAATTTTCTTGCAAATAAACCGCTTTGATAATATCCGGATACTTGGCTTCGTATTTGCGGAGCACGTCGGCGGTTCCATCGGTAGAGAAATCGTCAATAACTACGGCAACAAAGGGAAAGTTCGTTTTCTGCATTACAAACCCTTCCAGCGCATCAGCTAAATACTTCTCATGATTATACGTCATGCAATGAATACAGACGGTGTATTTATATTGGTTCTCCAT
>JAGHSR010000087.1 GCA_018065765.1 Candidatus Colicola coprequi | reverse complement strand
CCCTGCCGCCAAAACGTTCAATAGCCTGCAATCGACCATCATGTCGCTCGCTGTGCCTATTGCCATCCCGCTTATGCTGTTCAACTGCGACTTCAAACTCTGGACCAAAGCCCTACCAAAAACTATCTGGTCGCTTGTCGGTGGACTGGCATCCGTGCTCGTGGCTGTCATAAGCGGATACTTCATCTTCCGTGGTCACAACATCCCCGAATTTGAGAAAGTGGCATCCATGATGACCGGTATCTACACAGGAGGAACCATGAACTTCAACGCCTTAGGAGCAAGCCTCCATGTCCAACCCAGCACGATGGCTATCGTTTTGGCATTTGAGATGGTACTCACCATGCCTTACATCTTCTTCATCATCGGAGGGGGCTACAAACTCATTCGGAAGATCCTACCCTATCAAGATGTCACCAAACGCGGACGACACGATGAAAACGTGAATACCAAAGATGTGGAGAACTACCACGGAATGTTCCAACGAGACAATTTGGGTGGCATGCTCATCGGTTTGGGACTCAGTATCCTCTTCCTCGCCATCGGTGCAGGTCTGGCTCTGCTGTTAACCGGTAAACTCAACGAACTGGTTATCATCCTCACCATCACCACCCTTTCCATCATCGCTTCCTTCTCACAGCGCGTGCGCGAACTACCCAAAACCTTTGAGTTGGGCATGTTCTTCATTCTCATTTTCTCCGTCGTCGTGGCTTCGCTATTTGATATCCACAGTATCAACGGTGGCGCACTCGCCATCGGTGGGTTTGTACTATGGGTCATGCTATCAGCTGCTGTCCTGCACCTCATCTTCTGCCGTATCGCCAAGGTGAGTGGTGACCTGTTCTGCGTCAGCCAAGTGGCGCTGCTGTGCTCGCCTCCATTCGTTCCTCCGGTAGTAGGGGCTATGAGAAACAAGAAAGTGCTCATATCCGGTATCGGCATCGGACTCGTCGGCTATGCCGTCGGAACCTACCTCGGCATTGCTCTCTATGCTATCATCAGCTAACTATATACTAATAACTAATAATTAACAACTAACAACTGTCCCTACCCGCATGGCTCACCCAAATGAGCTCGTAAGAGGTCATTTGGAGAGGAGGAGCAACGGAGCGCTTCGTCTTGCAGAGCAAGACCACTTAGCGGAGTTTGTGACGACGAACTAACGACTAAAATGAAACGATTGTTGATTTTTTGCTTATGTGCCCTAATCGGAGCACCTTGCATCTATGCCCGCAAGGAGAAAAAACAAGAGGTTGATTCATTGGGAAACAAGATCAAAACGGGCTGGAACTTCGGTATTCTTCCTTCCGTAGCCTACGATGCAGACTACGGTTTCCAAGGCGGTATTCTCACCAACGTCTATTTCTATGGTGACGGCAGTCAGTATCCCGAATACATTCACTCTATCTATTTTGAGGGGGCTTACACCACCAAGCACCACGGCATTTTCCGCCTCAACTACGACAGCAAATACCTTATCCCCAACCATCGCCTCACCCTCGATGCCACCTACCTACCCGATGCCATGTGCGACTTCTATGGTTTCAATGGCTACCAATCCCTCTACCAAAGCGACTGGGCGGTTTGGAACAAAAACACAGAGAAAATGTCCAATCCGGCTGAGTACCAAAGCCGCGTCTTCTACAAGTACAAACGAGACCTTATCCGTTTTGCTGCGGACATAGAAGGCACCATCTACAAGGGACTCAAGTGGAATGCCGGTTTCGGTGTACTCGGCTATCTCATCGACATCTGCAACATCTCTATGCTCAATGGTAAAAACACCTACGACGATTCTAAGGAGCACTACGAGCAAAAAGCCCTCGACCCCGCAGTACAAGGGCTCTATTCCAAATACAAGGACTGGGGACTAATCGACCCTGCCGAATCCAAAGGCGGCTGGCATCCCTACGCTCGTGCAGGTATATCCTTTGACACACGCGATAAACGCCAAGGTCCCAATCGCGGTATTTACACCGACCTGTTCCTCACCTACTCGGCTGCCTTCAATAGCACCACCTATGGCAACCAAGCCGAGGCGGGTTACAACCACCTGCAACTCAACTTCACCTTCCGGCACTACGTGCCTGTTTGGCATAGCAACGCACGCTGCTTTAGCAATATCACGTTTGCGTACCGACTCGGTACACAAAACCTCATTGCCGGCAAGAGTCCTTTCTACATGAACAACTACATGAACACCCTCTTCATTCAACGCGTTTACTACGAAGGACTGGGTGGAGGCAACTCCGTTCGCGGTATGATGGCGAACCGTATCCTTGCCAACGGTTTTGCATTTGCTAATATCGAGTTCCGCTTCCGCGTGGTTAACTTCGACATCGGACGACAACACTTTTTTGTTGGCATCAACCCCTTCTTCGACCTCGCCGAAGTCACCCAACCTTATACATTGGACAAAACTCAAATCATGAGCCGCATGTCCGATGCTGACAAAGCCCAAGTAGATAAATTCTTCGATTTTGACAACAAAGCCATCTACCGTCCACACATGACTGCGGGCGTGGGTCTCAAAGTGGGTATGAACGAAAACTTCGTCCTATCCGCCGATTGGGCAATGCCTTTCGACAAACAGGACAACAACAAGGCTGCTAATTTCTATATCAAAATGGGATATTTATTCTAACGCCTTCGCTACCTGCTGCATTAGCCACAACGGCGTAGAGGTAGCTCCGCAAATACCTATACGAAAGTCGGGACGACACAGTTCCGACTTTCTTTTTTGCAACTCTTCTGCTAAACAAGGATCCTGACTGCTCTCCACAAATAGAGTATTGGCATTCGCCTCACAACAGTGGTGATACAGCACCTTTGCATTACTCGATTTCTTGCCGCCAACAAATATGACTAAATCCTGCTCGCGCGCAAAGGCACGTAATTGTGCCACACGATTGGCTACATTGCGGCAGATGGTGTCGTGCCACTCAAACTTCACACCCTTCGCTACGTGCTTTTCTATCTGCTCTACCATCGCGTGAAACGCATCCACCGACATTGTCGTTTGCGAAAACAAATAGATTGGACGTGTCCAATCCACCTTGTCGAGGTCTTTTTCGCTTTCTATCACTATAGCTGTATTGGATGTTTGCCCCTGCAAACCGATTACTTCCGCATGCCCCACTTTGCCATAAATCAGTATCTGCGCCGCTTCTCCTCTTGCCACCATCTGCTCGTAGCAACGACGAATGCGCTCCTGCAACTTCTTCACCACAGGACATGTGGCGTCAATCACTTCTATCTGGTTATCGCGGGCGATGTGGTATGTGCTGGGGGGTTCTCCATGCGCACGCAGTAGGACTCGTCCACCGCGCAACTCGCGCAACTGCTCGTAGTCTATCGTCTCCAATCCCATCTGCTCCAACCGATGAACCTCCTGACCATTGTGCACAATATCTCCAAGGCAGAACAACTGTCCCTCCCCCAAACGCTCCTCCGCTGCCGCTATCGCAGCCGTCACTCCGAAGCAAAAACCACTGTGCTCGTCTATGGTAACTACCACACCCGCATCACGCTTATTTTTCCCAATCTATCGAATTAAGACGGATTCGATACACATCGGTGAACACCTCCGTACGCGATTGACCGCCTACCAAGTAGATATTATTATCATGCACAAACGCTGACATGCGATACCGTGTCCTCAACTCCTTCGACAAATTCATGTGCGTTGTATCCACCCCCGTCCAATTCATGCCTTCATCTACGGAACACCGAACCGAATCGACAATATTCATATTCTCATCTACTCCGCCGAACAGATACAACTTGTCGCCATAGTGCACCATCGCAGCATCAGCAAGAGCCGCAAAGGATGATTCATCACTCAGATTCACGACACGATGACGTTTCTCACCACCTTGCATATAACGCTCTACGCTCCATCGGGTGGCAAGCATTTTTCCTTTTTCGTTGTACCCACCGACATACAAGTCATGCTCACGATTGGATGCAGATGGAAAACTTGCCCACGCGTATCCTGATATAGGCAATTCATCCTCATTGGCGACCAAAGTGTTATCCAATGCCGGCTTCTGATTAGTCGGAACACTACCAACTGCTGTCCATTGTACCCCGTCCAACGAATAGTACTGCTGGCGAACAAAACCGTCATCGGTCACAAAATAGAATGTGTCATTCTGACAAAAAGCCATCTGTTCTGCCGGAGTAGCAGGACAAATCTGTTTCGTTAGACGCTGTACCACAAACAAGTCGGGATCTACTTTGTGCACAAAAGTCTCTATTCGATACCACTTTTCGTTCTTTCTATCCTCGGAATACACCCTTAGATAAACGGGCGACTGCTCAAAATTGAGCGTATCGTTACCGGTGTGCGTCACCATGTCGCCCGCTATATAATACACCGCACCGGCGACGGTCGTTGTGAACGTCACCTTCGGCACAACGCTGTCTATGGGTGTACCAAAACGAATCGAGTCTGTCAAACGAATCCGACCCGTGTCGCTCAATTGTTCCACCTTATAGACCGCCTCTGCCAGTCCGGGAAAACTATCGTTTTTTTGCAATGAAAATGACGCTATCGTTGCGTCCGAACGGAGTACACGCGATGTCTCTGATTTACATGCTGCGAGGCTTATGATAATCACTAAAAGTGCTAAACCGGTTAGTTTTTTCATAGATGTTTCGTCCTTAATGGTCGATTTTTTTATTTATTCTTGTCTATATTCAAAAAAAGTTGTAATTTTGTCGTCACAAATCAAAATCAATCTAAATCTAAAGTTTCAATTTATCATGCTTTTTGATAGTCAAATTCGCGATCTTAAACAACATCTCCCTTGGGAACAGATGAACTATGCCAAGTCTCAACTTCGTGGTCTCGATGAGCAGAAGCGCCGTATCTTAACACCCGAACAGGTCAAGGAAGAATCGCACAAGATCGTTGCTCGTATAGAATCCATGCGCCACTTCCAGGATGCCAAAGTCGTCATGCTCTACTACCCTATTCAAAACGAAGTGGACTTGCGTTCTCTCGTCAGCAAGTACGATGGTGAGAAAACGTTTCTTCTCCCCGCCACACTGGCTGATCACAAGATGGAAGTACGCATTGTGCACCGAGATACCGAACTCAAAAAAGGTCGCTATGGCGTGCCTGAACCTCCCGCAGAGGCTTACAAAGGTAAGATCGATTTGATTCTGGTTCCCGGCGTAGCGTTCGATAAGAATCTGTATCGCTTGGGACGAGGAGGTGGTTATTACGACCGTTTCCTGCGCCGCTATCGTCGTTCATTCAAGGTCGGAGTCTGCTACTCATCGCAACTGCATGAGAACATCCCGCATTCATGGCACGATATTCGCATGAACCATGTCGTTTCCCCCGACCAGATTATCTAAGCAATAGCAAAGATTTATATCCCTAAATCCAACACTTTCTCTCTGGCTTTTTGCTGTTCTATCTTTTTGTCCGTCTCCGGTGTGAGACGCGCTTCTCCGTTGCGGTAGTAGTATATCAGTCCGTACCGCTGGCAATTCCTTAGACGGGCATAGGGCAGTTGGTCTTTGTAGAACTCTTCTACCTGATTCCATATCTTCAAGATGATGGCATCTGCCTCTTTGCGTAGCACTTCCAAGTTCTCATACACACGATTGGTCGTTTTCTTGTGCATACTTTGATTCACCTGATGCTCCTTAAAAATATCATAATACACCTTCACCTTGTTGATCGTAGGATTGTATATCGGAAATCCTCCCATGCGCACACGTTCCTGCTCGCCATCAATGATGTTTTGTCCCCACACAATCAAATCCTCTTCGCTACTCAAATCCGGCAATATATGGTTGTTGGGGTCTAATTTGTACAACTCCTTGTGCTCTTTTTTTATCTCACCGCGTATCACTGCCAAATTCAGCACTTGGATAAAGTGTGAAATGTACATGCGGGCGTTCTGCACATTGTGCCGATACTGCTTATTGGCAGACACCTTACTGCGGAAATTATCGTGATACTGCGACACCTGCGTCTCAAACTGCATCAGGAACTTTTGTGCATCGTTTAAGGTGTGATACGAAATCACTTGTTCCATAAAGTCTGCCTCACTGGCAGCCTGCACAGCTCGTTGCAATGCACTCAGTCGCGCTTGATCAGTGTTTGGTAATCTTCTGTACGGCATAACTTTTGAATTTTGAATTTTGCATTTCGCATTTTGTATTCTGCATTTTGCATTTTGCATTCTGCATTTTGTATTCTGCATTCTGCATTTCGCATTCTGCATTCTGCATTTTGCATTCCCTCCCTTGCCCTATGAGGGAAAGGGTCGGGGATAGGGTCTTTACCTCTCTCGTTTTAACAACTTCTCCGCCATCGTTCTCAACTGTTGCGTGGCTTCGTTTTGGGGCACTTTTCCCAACCATTCCAAAGCCTGTGAGGTGTATTCGCTTATCTTCTGCTGTGCTTTTCCGTCTATGCCCAATTGGTCATACACGGCTATCACGCGCTCATAATTCCGGCTCTCCAATTCCTTCAACTGTTCGGCATTAGCCAACTGCTTAGCCATCAGGAGCATGAACGTCTTCTTTCCTTCACGTATATCTCCGCCTATGGCTTTGCCAAAAGTTGCCTCATCCCCGTAACAGTCCAGATAGTCGTCTTGCAGTTGAAACGCCATCCCCAAAGCAATCCCATATTCGTACAACGCATGTTGCCTATCCTCATTCGCTCCTGCCATATAAGCTCCTATTTGTAGCGCTGTTGCCAGCAATACGGACGTTTTTAGGCGAATCATCTTCATGTATTCCTCTATGCTCACATCTTCGCGCAACTCATAGTCCATATCGTACTGCTGTCCCTCGCAGATTTCGGTTGCCATCTTGTTGAATAGCCGCAGCACGGTTGGCAGTTTGTCTGCTTGTATGCCGCTTAGCAGTTTGTATGCTTCTATCAGCATCTGGTCTCCGGACAGGATGGCTGTATTCTCGTTCCAGCGGACATGCACGGTGGCGCGGCCTCGACGAACCTCAGCCTTATCCATCACATCATCGTGCAGCAAGGTGAAGTTGTGAAACACCTCCAGTGCCAATGCCACTTGCACCACATCCTCCATCTTGCATTCAGCATTTTGCATTTTGCATTCTGCATTTTGCATTCTGCATTCTGCATTCTGCATTTTGCATTCTGCATTTCGCATTTCGCATTCAGCCCCCAACAGAGCCAGTGTCGGTCTTAGTCTTTTGCCACCGGCAGAGAGGGTATAAGCGATGGGCTCATACAGCCCCTTGGGCTCTTTGCTCCAATCCAGTTTCCCTATTTCTCGATTGATATCCATCTTCCCCACCAACTAAAAGTCCCCTTCTATTATCTCCGTCAGGACATCTCTTATCTCCAGTCCTGCAGCCCGCACCTGTTGTGGAATAAACGAAGTGGCGGTCATGCCGGGGGTGGTATTGATCTCCAGCAGATTGATAGTCCAGCCGTCGGTCAGTATATAGTCGATACGGATGATTCCGTGGCAGCCTAACAGGTCGTAAATCTTGAGTGTCAGAGCCTGCACTTTGTCGCGCACCTCATCCGGTATGCGAGCAGGAGTTATCTCGTCCACTTGACCATTGTACTTGGCGTCGTAATCAAAAAACTCATTGCTTGTCACCACCTCCGTTATGGGGAAAGCGACGGCTTTCTCGCGGGTCTTGTATGCCCCACTGGTTATCTCCACGCCTTTCATAAACGCTTCGCATATCACTTCGTCGCCTTCGGCGAAAGCGCGCTCAATGGCGGGAGTCACTTCCTCTAATGTCTTAACCTTGGTGCACCCAAAACTGCTGCCTCCTACATTGCTCTTGATGAAACATGGCAAACCTACCTGAGCCACAATCTCCTCATCCGACCAACGTTCCGCTCCTGCGCGCAACAAGATAGAGGGCGAAATGCGAATACCAAACCCTTGCAGGTAATGGTTGCAAACGTATTTATTGAACGTCATGCCGGCTACCAATGCGTTGCAGCAACTGTAGGGAATACCCATCATTTCTAAATAGCCTTGCAGCAAGCCGTTCTCGCCCGGCGTACCATGAATGGTGATATAGGCATAGTCCATTTTCACTTTTTGCCCGTGCACCGTGTACGAAAAATCGTTCTTGTCCACCTCCACTTGCTCGTTGATGATCATCTTACCGTCCTTAAAATCCCATTGCACCAACGCGTGCCATACGTTGGGCTCTATATCGACGATTGTAATCTCATAGCGTTCTTTATCGAGGAACGAATAAATACCGGCCGCGCTGCGCAACGACACATCGTGTTCACTACTGTACCCGCCGGCAATAATGGCTATATTTCTTTTTTTCATATCTTGTATTTTATGGTTCGCAACCCCGCGAAGCCAATTATGGGCACAAAGTTACTGCTTTTATTTTATCTATGCAAATTTATTTTCATTCCCTCCTTTTCCGTTTACCACCTCTCTCGCTGTCTGTGCTGCCAATCGTGCATTATTCAGCACCAATTGGATGTTCGCTGCCAGACTGTCGCCTCCGGTCAATTCTTTGATTTTTGCCAGCAGGAAAGGTGTCGTGGCTTTGCCGTGTATGCCCAATCGACGACTCTCTTCGATGGCGTCGTCTATAGCCTGATCTATGACCTGTTTGGGCATGGAGTACTGCTCCGGAATAGGGTTGGTCACCAACATACCTCCAGTCAGGTTCATGGTTCGTTTGGCTCTCCATGCTGCCGCAAGTTCTTGAGGAGTATCTACGCGATAATCCACACCAAACCCGCTCTGTCGGGTGTAGAAAGCAGGTAGTTCATCGGTGCCGTAACCTATCACGGGCACGCCTTTTGTCTCAAGGTACTCCAACGTCAGCCCTAAATCAAGGATTGACTTGGCACCGGCACAAATGACCATTACCGGTGTCTGTGCCAATTCTTCCAAATCCGCAGAAATATCCATAGTCGTCTCTGCCCCTCGGTGCACACCGCCTATTCCGCCTGTGGCAAACACCTCTATCCCCGCCATAGCAGCGATAATCATCGTGGTGGTGACGGTAGTAGCACCATCCATGCCCCGTGCTATCAGCACCGGCAAGTCTCTTCGGGACGCTTTGGTAACGCGTGTACCTTGCTGACCAAGGTACTCTATTTCTTCGCGGGTGCAACCCGCTTTGAGTTTTCCTTTCAAAATAGCTATGGTAGCAGGCACAGCACCTTGTTCGCGCACGGTTTGTTCCACTTGCAGAGCAGTTTGCACGTTTTGCGGATAGGGCATTCCGTGGCTGATGATCGTTGACTCCAATGCCACTACGGGTTTTCCTTCGCGAAGTGCCTGTGCCACTTCGTCCGAAAGGGATAGATACGGATTTTTCATTGCTCTATTCATTTTATTCTTAGTTTTCTTCCGCCCACTGATTGCATTGTTCCATCACAATTTGCAATGTGTGGGAGGGGTTATTCAGAGAAGTCCAGATAGGGTGTGAGGCGGAGCAGGTCGTTGGGGGAGAGGCAGTCCAACTGCTCAAGGTCATGGATACTGCGAAGCCGAATCATGCGACGGCGCAGAGTATAGATGGCGTCTGCCTGTTCGAAGTTGATGTAAGGATGTCGTCTCAAGGTCTCCATAGACGACAGATTGACAGGGATGGGGTGAACCGAATCGGGTTCGACCGTAAAATGCGACAATATACTATCCGCCAACCGATACGTGTGACTGAGCGCCTCGTCGTGCAACTGCTCAACCGACACAAAACCTCCTAATTGGTTGCGATAATGCACTATGTTAGCGGCCATGTAACGTCCTATTCCGCGTATCAACTGCAAGGATGCCGTATCCGCGGTATTGAGTTCCAAAACAGTGTCCCGCTTCTCGTGTTTGGGGTAGGCGGTTCTGAGTGAATCGCGTCTGAGGCTGTCCGCGCGATGTGCTGAGTCACGCAATGCCTTGTAGTGAGCACGAACGCTGTCCCGCCTAAGTGAGTCACGCACCTGACGTGCCAACCGTTCCCGATGGAAAGGCATGGTGTCGATGGCTATATACGGACGCAAGGTCTGATAAGCACTATCCGTCAATCCGTACAAACGGCTGAAATCTTCCGGTGTGCGGAAACGACCATCTTTGGCACGGTAACGCATCATGTTGCTCACCTGCCATGGACGCAGCCCCAGTTGAATCAAGGTCAAACTATCTGCCGTGTTCGGGTCAAAGGGATGTAAACTCACCTTAGTCGAAGTGGCTAAAGTCTCCTCTACCCCACTCTCAGCAACCGCTTGCGGACGTAAGGCATGCTGAGGCACAATCCTGACAAATATGTTCACACCGACTACCATCGTAATCAGTACGATGGAGCCTATCAGTTGATCCTGTGTGAGCAAGGGGCGCATGGTTAGTTGTTCGTTTGGAGTACTTGCGAGAGGACGACACCATCTTGCAGATGTGTGCATATTTGCTGTCCCGGTTTCACATCTTGCGCAGATTCCACCACTTTGCCGTTGACAGTCAACAGGCTATATCCCATTTGATAGATGCGTTGCGGCGAACACATACTCAGTCGTTGGCGAAGGAGTTCCAAGGCATGTTTTCGTATCAATATCTGCCGTTCCGCCGTCATCTGCAGGCGTCGTCTCCAATCGCGTAGTTGCTCACTCGCCACGTCAAATCGTTCCACTATGCTTGCCGCCACCGCCGTAGGCGTTTTCAAGGCTGCATACACCACCATATCCACAACCGACACATCTCTGGTATGCCCTATTCCACTCAGTATGGGCAGTGGGAACTGCGCACAATGCGATGCCAAGTCGTAACTGTCAAAACAGGTTAAGTCTGTGGTCGAACCACCCCCGCGAATGATAACCACAACATCAAAGTCCTCTACCACCTCGCAGATAGCTCTCAGTGCTGCTATGATAGAACGCTCTGCCTGGTCGCCCTGCATGGTGGCAGCAAATAATGTGGTGTGGACGGCATAATGTGAAGCCTGCAACTGATGGACAAAATCTTCGTAGCCCGCAGCCGTATCCGACGAGACTACCGCAATGCGATGAATCAACGACGGCAATGTCAGGCTTTGTTGCAAATTAAAGACGCCATCCTGTTGCAATCGCGCAATCGTCTCCGCCCGCTGACGCGCTATGTCGCCGACGGTGTAGGTTGGGTCGATATTGCATATATTCAGGCTCAAACCATACACGGCATGAAACTGTACCTCCACCTCGAGCAACACCTGCATGCCCACTTGCAAGACCGAACCCGTCTCTTCTGCAAAGTAAGCACTCAACATCTTGTACACATTGCTCCAGCAGGTGGCACGCACCTTGGCAGACAGAAGCCCTGTAGAGTCGGTTTTCTCCACCAATTCCAAATAGCAATGCCCTCCGCGAATAGTCAGCGAAGCTATCTCAGCCCGCACCCAATAGGTGTCAGCCAGTTCCATTGAGAGAGCATCTTGTATCTGCTCACATAATTGCGACAATGAATAGGATCTCATAAGGAAGAAAATTACAAGTTACCAAACATACAACAAACAAAATACCATCAGGCACACCGTTGCACCCGCACAACCGACCACCGTCTGACGTTTGCTATCAGAGCCCATCGCAGTCGCTCCCATCGCAATCGCGCCATATAAGCAAGCAGTCATCGACCATGTACACTCCATTGCAGTGGTGCTACCGGGCAAGTGTTCTACCCGTGCCACAGATGTATTCATCAGCCACACCACCCAACTGAGCAACCAACTTACTCCCACACCAACCAGCGGTATCCAACCGATGGTCAAGACAGCCACAGCACCGACCATGACTACCGTAGCCAGAGGGAGGACAATGAGATTGGTGATTAGGAAGTAATTGCTCGTTTGCGAAAAATAGTGCAAGGTCAGCGGTAATGTCCCCAACTGCGCTGAGAAGGATGTTATCGTCAGTTGCACCACATAGTTAAGAACTCTGTTTCGCGGGGTCCCGACCGACTTACCCAAGATAGGATTGAGCACCACAATGGCTGTTACAGCCGCAAAACTGAGTTGGAACCCGACAGAAAACAAGTCGCTCGGCCGACAAAGCAATATCAGCACGGCAGCCGCCGCTACTGTATTTAGCGTATTGCCCCGCTCATACAGCATATACCCCACTTCCGCCACCGTCACCATAATCACACTGCGCACCACCGATGGGCTCCACCCCGTCAATGCCGCATAGCACCACATGACCGCTATGAGGATGGTAGCCAGTATTACCCGCTTGCTGCATTCCGCATACAGTGGTTTCCAACGTCCGAAACCGGTGAGTAATGCCAGCAGTACCATGAACAATATACCTGTATGCAAACCGCTGACAGCCAACACGTGCATCGCTCCCGCCTTGCTAAAACTCTCCTTGAGGTCGCTGTCCAAGTTCTCCCGATACCCTAAACTCAACGCACTCAATGTGCCCAGTTCGTCCCCAGAGATACCTAACTCACGAAAACGTTCCACCAACCGGTGCTGCACTTGTCGCATGTTGTACCAAGCCACATGCCCCTTGCCAACTACTGTCCAATCGTTGCGACTAACATATCCTGTTGCATAAATGCCCTGTCTTCGTAGGTACTTGCCATAGTCAAACGCTCCCAACATCCCCGGTCGTTGCCAGCGTGTACGGACCTGCAGGGTGTCGCCTATCTGAGGCAAAGTATCTGTCTCATCCGCTTGGAGATACACGTACACGTGCCCCGCCTCACATCGCCACGAATGCTGACGAGCCACCGGATAATCCGTCAGAACCACCCCGTACACCGCCGTTGAATCATAGTCCATAGCAACAGGCCTGCCCGACTGCCAATTAGCGTCAGGTCTGAGATATTCAAAAAGTCCTATCAACGCCACCAACGGCATCAATAGGACCATCATGGGATGTGTTTGAAACCAATTACTCATCCAACATATTTCTAATAGCTACTTTCGGCTCCCGTGCGTGGAACACGGCACTTCCTGCAACCAGCACATCTGCTCCAGCGCCAAACACTTGTTTGGCATTCTGTTCGTTGATTCCGCCATCCACCTCAATGAGTGTACTAAAACCTTGACGGCTAATTTGCTCCCGTAGATAACGCACCTTGTCCAACGACTCCGGAATGAACTTCTGTCCGCCAAAACCGGCAAACACAGACATGATTAGCACCATATCCACCTCTGCCAAATAGGGGTCTAAACGGTGTACATCAATATCCGGATTGATGGTCAAACAGGTACGAACACCCTTATTACGAATCATCTCTAATGCCGGTCGCGGGTCGTCGGTAGCCTCCAAATGGAAACCAACGCTCCAGGCTCCTGCCTCACAGAAACGCTCCACATACTTTTCGGGATGCGTTATCATAAGGTGTACATCCAGTGGTTTGCGACTATAACGTCTCAGCGTTTCCATGACAGGAAAGCCAAAAGATATATTGGGAACAAACACCCCATCCATCACATCGACGTGCAACCACTCGGCTTGAGACTGATTAATCATCTCGACCTCTTCGCCCAAGCGAGCAAAGTCAGCAGAAAGAACACTGGGAGCTATAATACGAGGCATGGTGAAAGTGAGGATTGAGGATTATTTCTTGTTGGGGAGTTCGAGTCCGTAGCCTTTTTTCTTATCTTCTATTTTAAGGAAGAAAGAGAAAATGAATGCAATCACGCCGAACGATGCAAACACAATCATCGGAACCAAATAGCCGTTGGTAGCGACACGCAGTTTGCCTATCAGCAGGGGCACTAAGCAAAGACCTATGTTCTGTACCCAAAATATCAGGCAGTATGCAGAGCCCAGCACTTTCTCATCGATGATCTTAGGCACCGAGGGCCACATCGATGCGGGAACCAACGAGAAGCTGACGCCCAGCACCAAAATAGTGATCAGAGCCAACATCTTGCTTGGATATGCCGGCAGGATGAAAGCAAAAGTCAGGTGGCAAGCAATCATGATGACGGAGCCCAACAGAAGCATGGACGCGCCTTTTCCTTTGTAGTCGATGAACGCGCCTAGGAACGGTGTCAGCACCATTGCCAAAATCGGGAACCACTTGAATAATCCGGCAGCCTCCGCATTAGATATCATGAGTGTTTCCTCCAAGAAATTGGTAGCAAAACGTTGGAAGTGGAAGAT
>JAGHSR010000149.1 GCA_018065765.1 Candidatus Colicola coprequi | reverse complement strand
ACTCTAAACTCCCCCTTCAGGGGGTCGGGGGGCTCATTCTCTCCATTCTCTGCATTCTTGATTATTAACGAAAATTAATATCCTATTAATGGCAATTAATGTTGTTTTTTTCTCGTTCTATTCCTTTTTTGTTTTCGACATATCGAAAAACCTACTGCAAAGATACAAAAATCGTTCCACCCAAAAAAATATTCCCTAAAAAACAAAAAATATTTTGCCGATTCAAAAAAATGTATTACCTTTGCACGCTTTTTCGTGAGTTGGGCTCGAATAAGTAGCCCCGGGCAGTGTATGAGTTGCGCCTCGCGCATACAGCAGCACCAAAGACCCGGATAAGCCGCCCGCACGATGTAACCAATTAATACAATAGTATAATGTACGCAATTGTAGACATGGTCGGCCAGCAATTCAAAGTAGAGGCCGGCAAGAAACTCTTCATCAACCGCATGGAAACCGAGAAAGGTGCTACGGTTGAGTTTGACAAAGTCCTGCTCGTGGACAACGAAGGCAAAGTCAAAGTAGGTGCTCCTTACGTTAAGGGCGCTAAAGTCGTTTGCGAAGTACTCGACAACGAGTGCCGCGCTGAGAAAATCTTGGTTTTCCACAAAAAGCGCCGCAAAGGCTATCAGAAATTGAACGGTCACCGTCAGGATTTGACCAATGTAATTGTTAAAGAGATTGTTCTCGCTTAAAAAAAGAAAGGATCTAATTTATGGCACACAAGAAAGGTGTCGGTAGTTCTAAGAACGGCCGTGAATCAGAAAGCAAACGTCTGGGAATTAAGATCTTCGGCGGACAATTTGCTAAAGCAGGTAACATCATCGTTCGTCAACGTGGTACAGTACATAACCCCGGCGAGAACATGGGCATGGGTAGCGATCATACTCTCTACGCCCTCATCGATGGCATCGTTACTTTCCGTAAGAAACGCGACAACAAGTCCTACGTTTCTATTCAACCTGTTGCCGAAGCGTAACATAGGTTGAACATACCCTACCGAATAACGCCCGCTGTCTCGCCATTGAGATAGCGGGAGTGTTCAATAAAAATATACGCGCCCACGCGCACGTATGTGAACAGCACAACCAAACAACGCGTAGTCTATAACGCGAAGCAAACATATGTTAACACTCAAACAAATCTACGACGACAAGGACGGTATCATCGCCGGACTTGAGAAAAAACACTTTGCCGGAGCACAACAAGCCATCGAAGCGGTCATAGCTCTGGATCAGAAACGCAAAAACGCGCAACAGAAAAAAGATGCTGCCAGTGCTGAGATGAACCAAATCAGCAAATCCATCGGTATGCTCATGGCTAAAAAACTCCAAGAAGAAGCCGAGCAAGCCAAAGCACAAACAGCTTCCCTTAAAGAGAAAATCAAAACTTTCGAGACAGAGATGGCTGACGCTGAGAACCAACTCACCCAAGCTCTGCTACAAATACCCAATATCCCATACGCCATCGTTCCCGATGGACGTGGTGCCGACGATAATCTGGCTGTCAAAGCTGCCGGATGGAACATCCCGAACGAACTGCAACAGCTCGGCGAAGAGAATCGCCCCTTTGACCAAGACGGTAACGCGGTGGCTCTCAAAGATTGGAAAGAGGAGTGGAACCCCCAACCCGAATTTGCTAAACTGCCGCACTGGGAACTGGCTAAAAAATACAACCTCATCGACTTTGATTTGGGTGTGAAAATATCCGGTGCCGGATTCCCCGTTTATATCGGCCAGGGAGCACGTCTGCAACGAGCTCTCATCAATTTCTTCCTTGCCGAAGCCAACCAAGCCGGTTACACCGAAATCATGCCTCCCACCGTGGTCAATTCCGCTTCCGGTTACGGCACAGGACAACTGCCCGACAAGGAGGGACAGATGTACCACTGCGAAGTGGACGACCTCTACCTCATCCCTACTGCCGAAGTGCCGGTCACTAACCTCTACCGCGATGAGATATTGGATGAGGCACAACTGCCTATCATGAACTGCGCCTACACGGAGTGCTTCCGACGCGAAGCTGGCTCGTACGGCAAGGATGTACGCGGACTGAACCGACTACACGAGTTCTCCAAAATAGAAATCGTACGTATCGACACTCCCGAACACTCCGACATCTCTCACCGCGAAATGCTGCTCCACGTGG
Source organism: Candidatus Colicola coprequi (assembly GCA_018065765.1). Lineage (GTDB taxonomy): Bacteria > Bacteroidota > Bacteroidia > Bacteroidales > Paludibacteraceae > Colicola > Colicola coprequi. The sequence goes on along the minus strand of JAGHSR010000149.1, from coordinate 7,121 downwards.
AGAACCTGCTCCGCAAACTGGAACTGCCTTACCGTATTCTGCGTCTGTGCGGGGGCGATATGAGTTTCACATCGGCTATCTGCTACGATTTTGAGGTGTATAGCGAAGCACAACGCCGATGGCTGGAAGTAAGCAGTACCAGCAATTTCGATACCTACCAAGCCAACCGCTTACACTGCCGTTATCGTCGTCAAGAAGACAAGAAAGTAGCCCTTTGCCACACACTAAATGGTAGTGCTCTGGCTCTCCCTCGCATCGTAGCGGCTTTGTTAGAGAACAACCAAACCGAAGAGGGTATTCGCATTCCTAAAGCTCTCGTACCTTTCTTTGGTGCAGAAATGATAAAATAATCATCTTAAACAACGCAAAGCATCTATGCTGGACATACTCAAATTTACCATTCCATCGCTCATTCTCCTCGCCTGTGTTTGGATTGTCATGCACCAAATGTTCAAATCCGAAGCCGAGAAACGCCGGTGGGAGTTGAAAAAGCAGAGCCAAAAAGAGATTTCGCAGATTCGCCTTCGTGCCTACGAACGTCTTAGTATCTTGCTCGAACGCACACAACCGGAGCATTTGCTCACCGAGATGAACCTGACCGGCATGAGCGTATTGGATGTGCAGCAGCACCTGCTCCGTACTATCCGCATGGAGTACGACCACAACCTCAGTCAGCAGATCTACGTGAGTGACGAATTGTGGGACAAGATCTTACTCGCACGCGATGAAATGGGCGCTTTCGTCAATTCCATCGCCACACAAATAGCCCCCAACAGCACCGCTATGGACTATGCCAAAACCCTGCTCACCGCCTATGCCGGCAATGGGGACACGCCCAACGAAATAGCCCTCGTGATGCTCAAAGACGAAGTACGCAAACTCCTCTAAAACCATGACAAACGACAACATCCTACAGCGCAGCGGTCTTATTGCGAAGTGCTCCTACGCACTACTGCTTCTTCTCGCTCTTTCCTCCTGCGTCCCGGATACCGTTTGTCGTTTGGAAATGGATGTGCGCCTCAAAGTGGTCATGCAGGGAGATAGCGTTTCCGAACGCGGACAAACCATTCGCTATTCATCCTTTGACTGCATCAGCGTTGTGCCTGTTGATTATGATTCACTCGTGTACAACAACAGCACAAACATTAGTTCCCTGCTTCTCCCTCTCAAGGACGATACCACGCTGACCCAATACCTATTGACTTACCGCGGTAAAACCGACACCCTTACCATCCTGCATACCAACGAGATGAACTTTATCGACATGGCGTGCGGGTGCGTTTGCTACCATACCATCGACAGCATCAGTTACACCACCCACTGGATGGATGAAGTCGAGCTTATCAATCAACAAGTGGTCAGACAACCCATGGATAACTTAAAAATCCACCTTCACGGCAGCAAGTGAAAAAAATCTTCTCCATAGGGGTACTTTTGCTGACAATACTCAGCGTGACGGCTCGCGAATACAGCGACTCTGCCATCTATCAGGGTATCAACCTCAAACTGGATCTCCTCACACCCATCATGGAAGTTGCTCGCTCCAAGGGCTCGCTCCAATCCTACGAACTAGCTCTCAACTGCCGATTGAAACAACGCTTTTTCCCTACTTTGGAAATGGGCTATGCGTTCGGGGAAACAGGTACCAACACTTGTCAATACACAGGACATGGCGGTTTTGCTCGAGTGGGATTGGATCTCAACGGACTCAAAAAACACCCCGAAAGTCCCAACGCGCTACTCGTGGGTGTCCGTTTCGCAGGAGCTTATCAAAACTACAATCTCATTGGAGTCTCTATGAACGACACCTATTGGCAACGCACACCAACACGCGATTTTCTCCATCAAAAGCAGTTTGACTGCTGGGGCGAAGTGGTGGGAGGTTGCCAAGTACAAATAGCAGGCGGATTCACCATGGGCTGGTACATTCGCCTCAAAGTCCTCATGACCCGCAATGCCAAACCCGACTCTGTACTGCCCTACTACATCCCGGGATTTGGCTACAGAGACGACACCAACTGGGGACTTAACTACTATCTCGGATGGAAATTCTAAATAATCTATTTGTTAACAATGCCTCAAACTAATCAAAACAATATGAATACAACAAGTCTTATGAATCGCGCGGCTGACAACATTCGTATCTTAGCCGCAGCCATGGTAGAAAAAGCCAACAGCGGACACCCGGGTGGCGCTATGGGAGGGGCAGATTTTATCAATGTGCTCTTCTCCGAGTTCCTTGAGTATGACCCCGAAAATCCCTCTTGGGAAGCCCGCGACCGCTTCTTCCTCGACCCGGGACACATGTCACCGATGCTCTACGCCCAATTGTGCCTAACAGGCAAGTTCACTATGGATGACCTGATGAACCTACGCCAATGGGGCAGCGTCACTCCCGGTCACCCCGAACGTTGCGTGGAACGAGGCATTGAGAATACCAGCGGACCTCTCGGACAAGGGCACACTTTTGCCGTGGGTGCTGCCATCGCTGCCAAATGGATGAATACCCGTTTTGGAGCTATTCATAACCCTACCATCTATGCTTTCATCTCTGATGGTGGCATACAAGAGGAGATCTCACAAGGAGCCGGCCGCTTGGCAGGACATCTGGGACTGAACAACCTCATCATGTTCTACGACAGCAATCGTATCCAACTCTCCACCGGTTGCGAAGAAGTAACCAGCGAAGATGTCGCACAGAAATACGAAGCGTGGGGATGGTACGTGCAAGAAATACCCGGCAATGACCCCGACGCTATTCGCGATGCCCTACTCCATGCCAAAGAGGAGAGCAGACGCCCAAGCCTCATCATCGGTCACACCACAATGGGCAAAGGCTGTCTCACCGAAGACGAGCAGAGTTTTGAGAATAAATGCTCCACTCACGGACAACCCCTCTCCAAAGCCGGTGCATCCATTGCCAAAACCATCGCACACCTTGGAGGCAATCCGGACGACCCATTCCAGATCTTCCCCGAAGTGAAACAGCTCTACGATGAACGTGCTGCCGCCCTGCGCGAACTGGCTAACCGCCGCTACAACGCTTTCTATCTCTGGCAACAAGCCAATCCTACTCAAGCTGCCGAATACGAGGCTTTCTTCTCAGGCGAGACACCCTGCATCGATTGGAGCAAGATTCAGCAAAAAGCCAACACCAGCACCCGCGCTGCCAGCGCTACCGTACTTAGCTACTTGGCTGAGAACGTGGGTAATATGATTGTTTCCTCTGCCGACCTGAGCAATAGCGACAAGACCGACGGTTTTCTCAAAAAGACCCACGCTCTCACTCGCAACGACTTCTCCGGTCAGTTCTTGCAAGCCGGCGTCAGCGAACTCACCATGGCTTGCGTCTGCATCGGTATGTCACTCCATGGTGGTATCATCCCCGCATGTGGCACTTTCTTTGTATTCAGCGACTACATGAAACCTGCCGTCCGCATGGCTGCACTCATGCAAGTGCCTATCATCTTCATTTGGAGTCATGACGCTTTCCGCGTTGGCGAAGACGGTCCTACACACGAACCCATCGAACAGGAAGCACAAATACGTCTCATGGAGAAACTCAAAAACCACAGCGGACAAAACTCCATGCTCGTTCTGCGTCCTGCCGATGCCGAAGAGACAACACTCGCTTGGCGTGCTGCGTTGGAGAACACTACCACTCCTACCGGACTGATTCTCAGCCGTCAGGATATCACATCCGTCACCACACAGCTTGACCCGCAAGAGTTGGCAGAAGGTGTCCGCAAAGGGGCATACATCGTCCATCGTGACGACAACCCACAGGTCGTTCTGCTTGCCAGCGGTAGCGAAGTGGCTACTCTCATGGCAGGGGCTGAACTGCTCCGCAAAGAGGGTGTTCGCTTGCAAGTAGTGTCCGTTCCCAGCGAAGGACGTTTCCGTCAACAGGAAATCGACTACCAGAACAACGTCCTTCCACAAGGTATCAAACGTTTTGGCTTAACTGCAGGCCTGCCTTGCACTCTCGATGGACTCGTTGGTGAAAACGGTTGCATCTGGGGATTAGAGAGCTTCGGCTTCTCCGCTCCATATAAAGTTCTCGACGAGAAACTCGGTTTCACAGCTGAGAATGTTTATCAACAAGTTAAAAATCTACTATAATGGACTATAATTTTCAGGAAATAGAACAACACTGGCAAACAGAATGGGAAAAAGCCGGTGCCTACAAAGTAAGTAATACAAGCAGCAAAAAGCCTTTCTATGTATTGGACATGTTCCCCTACCCTTCGGGAGCAGGACTGCATGTTGGGCACCCTCTGGGTTACATCGCCAGCGATATCTATAGCCGCTACAAACGTTTGCAGGGATTCAATGTGCTGCACCCTATGGGCTTCGACAGTTATGGACTGCCCGCAGAGCAGTACGCCATCCAAACCGGCCAACACCCCGAGAAAACCACTTTTACCAATATAGCCCGCTATGTCGAACAACTGCGCAAGATTGGGTTCTGCTACGACTGGGACCGCGAAGTGCGCACTTGCATGCCCGACTACTACAAGTGGACACAATGGGCTTTTATTCAGATGTTCAATTCCTACTTTGACACATCCCTGCAAAAAGCCCAACCCATCAGCCGACTGATTGCTAAATGGGAGGCGGAAGATCCTACATGGACTACCCTGACGGAGAAACAACAGCAAGAGCGACTGATGAACTATCGCATCGCCTACCTCGCTGACACCAAGGTCAACTGGTGTCCCCAACTGGGCACCGTCCTTGCCAATGATGAAGTAAGCGAAGGACTCAGCGTCCGTGGCGGTTTTCCTGTAGAGCAACGCGTCATGCGTCAGTGGTGCCTGCGCGTCAGTGCATACGCACCCCGTTTGCTCGAAGGACTCAACCACATCGACTGGACCGAGTCACTCAAGGAGACACAACGCAACTGGATAGGCCGAAGCGAAGGGGCAGAAATGCGCTTTAATATCAAGGGACAAGAGGAACCTTTCACTATTTTTACCACACGTGCCGATACCGTCTTTGGCGTAACCTTCATGGTACTCGCTCCTGAAAGCGAATATGTCAAACGAGTCGTCACAGAGGACAAAAAGGCGGAAGTGGAAGAGTATCTCACTTGGTGCAAACACCGCACTGAGCGCGAGCGTATTGCCGACCGCAAAGTGACAGGCGTTTTCACAGGTTCCTACGCCATCAATCCTCTCACACATGCCGAAATACCTATTTATATATCTGACTACGTCCTCGCTGGATACGGCACCGGAGCCATCATGGCTGTTCCGGCTCACGATAGCCGCGACTATGCTTTTGCTAAGCACTTCAACCTGCCTATCATACCTCTTATCGAGGGTGCCGACGTCAGCGAACAATCATTCGATGCCAAGGAAGGCATAATGATCAACTCCGGATTCCTCAACGGCATGGAAGTTAAGGACGCCATCCGCGCCATGAAGGAACACATCACCAATACGGGCATCGGACGTGTCAAAGTCAACTACCGCCTGCGCGACGCTATCTTCTCGCGCCAACGCTATTGGGGTGAACCCTTCCCTATTTACTACAAGGATGGCATGCCTTACGCTGTGGATGAGAAAGACCTGCCTATCACCCTGCCTGAGGTAGATAATTTCCGTCCTACCGAAGATGGCCGCCCGCCTCTGGGCAATGCCAAAGATTGGACATACAAGGGCTACCCGCTTGAGTTATGCACCATGCCCGGGTTTGCAGGGTCTTCTGCTTACTTCCTCCGTTACATGGACAACCACAACACCCAAGCACTCGTCAGCAAACAAGCCAATGAGTACTGGAGACAGGTCAATCTCTACATCGGCGGAACAGAACACGCTACCGGACACCTTATCTACTCACGTTTTTGGAACAAGTTCCTATTCGATTTGGGCGTTATCTGCGAGGACGAACCCTTCCAAAAACTCATCAACCAGGGTATGATTCAGGGACGCAGCAATTTTGTGTACCGCTACATCGGCGAGGGTGCTACCGGCAACCTATACATTAGTTACAACCTCATCGACAACCCCGAGTACAAAGACAAAGTGCAACCCATACATGTCAATGTCAATATCGTCAAAAACGACATCTTGGATATTGACGCTTTCCGCAACTGGATGCCCGAATACAAGAACGCTCAGTTCGTTTATTCCGATGGTACTACCGACCAGGACAACCCATATCTTGGCACACCGGCTGAGAAACAGTACATCTGCGGATGGGCAGTCGAGAAAATGTCTAAATCTATGTTCAACGTGGTCAACCCCGATGATGTGATTGCACAATATGGCGCTGACACACTACGCCTGTACGAGATGTTTCTCGGTCCATTGGAGATGTCCAAACCTTGGGACACCAACGGCATTGATGGCGTGCACCGTTTCATCAAGAAACTGTGGAACCTCTACGAGGACATCAACAACGATGAACCTACCGCTAACGAACTGCACTCATTGCATAAACTTATCAAAAAAGTGACTTGGGACATCGAGAACTTCTCTTTCAACACCTCCATCCCTGCGTTCATGATTGCTGTCAACGAGTTGGGTAAGTGCCACAAACGCGCTATCCTCGCTCCTATCGCCATTCTCATTGCTCCTTACGCTCCGCACATTGCCGAAGCCATGTGGGAGAAATGCCAGATGGTAGATGGTGCATCGTCCAAACGCACATTCGTTATTGATGCCGAGTGGCCTGTATGCGAAGAGAAATACCTTGAGGAGAGTACTATCAAGTACCCGATTCAGTTCTGCGGCAAGGTGCGTTTCACCCTCGAAATGAGCAAGGACGCATCCAAAGAAGAGGTAGAAAAGATAGTCTTAGCTGACGAACAAACAATCAAGCAACTCGCAGGCAACACGCCCAAACGCGTGATTGTCGTTCCAGGAAAGATTGTGAATATAGTTGTCTAGTCCTCTAGTTCTCCTAGTCCTCTAGTCCCCTAGTCCCCTAGTCTCCTAGTCAACTAGTCAACTAACAAAAAAAAAAGAGGTCAACACTGACCTCCTGTGATCCAGCTGGGGCTCGAACCCAGGACCCATCCTTAAAAGGGATGTGCTCTACCTGCTGAGCTACTGAATCATGCTTTTTTTCAAAAGCGGGTGCAAAGGTACTGCTATTTTTTGAAACCACCAAAT
>JAGHSR010000088.1 GCA_018065765.1 Candidatus Colicola coprequi | reverse complement strand
ATATTCATTTGGTGGGCTAACTCGTCGCGAGTCAAATCGGCTTGTTTATATAGTTCTTGCTCCTCGCATATTTCTTTCAGTTTGAGCAAGAACGCATTACTCTCACTTTCAATAGCCCGCAGGGCATCACTCTCACTTTCACTTTCACTCTCACTACCCCTTCGGGTGTCACTTTCACCTGCCTCTTGTACCATAACCATACGATAGACTTGGATATAGGAGAAATTCCAAATGAAGAACGACATTCCGTAGTATAGAATAGGCTCTAACGGATGTTTGCTGGTGAAGTAAAAGATATAATTGATGATGAGGAAAAGCAGCATCAACAGCATGACATAGATCCAACGGATGGAACGACCGTCCAACGATGAATAACGGTCTTTTAGTTCTGCTTCATGACGATGACCGTATTTGATGATGTAAATAATCATGGCAATTACATAGCCTACCAAGAGGATGGCAAAGAGAAGCAAAAACCATTTTTCGCCAATAATAACACCCACAGTGGATAGCACCACAAAAGGCACAACGTTGGCTAAGATACGCGTTTCCGTAATCGGTTGTGGGCGAACCAATAGCACCATATTGATTGCGCCAATAGGAATAGGCCAAGAATCAAAATAGATAAGATACATCGACCAGTCTCCCACCACCAAAGAGCGCAAAACAAAAGCCGTAAAGAACTGTATGGCTAACAATGCCGCTAAAGCACCGCTCCAACGGCGCAAAGGTACTGCCGGATGAGTTTCATATTCCTCGCGAGGAAAAAGAGTTCGACCAAAAAGAAAAACAACTGCCCAACCTAATTGGGTCTTAAAAAGCACTCCTGTAAGAAGCGTAAAAATATGATATAACGATACGTCCATATTAAAGTTATTGCGAAAAAGGGTTGCAAAATTACTACTTTTTCTCCATATACACAAATTTTATGCCAAAATAATGTCCATTTGCAAAGGGGATTTTACAACCCTCGCGGCTCGTATGCGACACAAACGGCTCGTATGCTACACCAACGGCGCGTATGCGACAACTGCGGCGCGTATGCGACAACAATTATTTGCACCATTCCCAAAAAAGCAGTACTTTTGCAGCCGATTTTCAAATTAAATTCAAAAATGTATGAAAAATTATTTAAAAACAATGTTTGCATGCTGCTTAGTAGCAGTAATTGCAGGAATGCAGAGTTGTAAGTCGCGCGATGTCGAGCCTGAGTATGTGGGTGAGGCTGTCGATCTTGGTCTCTCTGTGAAATGGGCACAGACGAATGTAGGCGCCGCAAAGCGTGAAAACGCAGGTAATTATTTTGCTTGGGGTGTGAGACTTCTCTGAAGGAGTCCTACTCTGCCGAGAACTACAAGTGGGTGAACACCCTTGGTCGTCTTACCAAGTATTGTACCTCCAGCCACCTCGGTAGACCGGATGGACTGACCATCCTTGAACCCGCCGATGATGCTGCTACCGCTGCGCTCGGAGACGGATGGAGAACTCCAACGCAAAAGGAAATGCAAGAACTCCTCGAGAAATGTACATGGACGTGGTCGAGCCTTAATGGATGTCAAGGCTACATGGTTCGCAGCAACGTAAAGGGTTATACCGATAAGTATATTTTCCTTCCTGCTGCAGGTTTGTTTTTTGGCAATGAGAATCCCACTTTGAACTACTATGGCTATTATTGGACTTCTGAGTGCCCTGATTTGTCAGATTTAGATCCAAAGAAGACTCCTGTAGAATCGGCTTATTATCTTGATATCCAAATTGAAACTGCCGGCTGGAGCGTGACTTCGCGTGTTGGTGGATTCACTATTCGTCCCGTTTATACTAAATAAATTAATAAGATAAGAATATGAAAAAGCATTTTATGATAGCAGCCGCTATTGCTGCGATTTGTGTTTCGTGCACAAAAGATAATATCATCGTTCCCGAGCCCACTCCGGTTCCCAAAAATTTAACGATTGTCGATAATACGTTCACCATCTATGATCTTATTGAAAAGACCGATACTAAGACCGGTAACACCTTCCTTGAGTCTTGGGAAGGTGTTAACAGTTATACTCCCCATCTGCAATGTGTAGGTCCGGATGGTAAACTGAAATGGGATAAATGGTTGCCTCTGACCTCTTTGCAAGCAGTCTCCACAATCAATAGAACGCTGTTCGACATTACGACAGCAGGTAACGTTATCGATATTTATAATGCAAGATCTTCAGCCAAGACCGATGGCGTACATTGCGTACCTTATATTACAATGATCCGTCCTGACGGTACTAAGGCTTGGGGCGAAAATGGTAAGTTGTTCTATGACTTTGGTGCCCTCTCTAATATTAAATCTCCGATCGAGGGCATTGTTGCTGCCGATAATAATGGTGGTGCTTGGATTGTGGCGGGTTCACCCCGCAAACAGTTGGCCGTTGCTCGTGTTAATGCCGATGGAGATTTCGTCGTTAAACCGATTCTTTTTGAGCCGGACAAGGGCCCATCCGGTATCAAAGACAATATCTATCGTCCTCAACTGATTGTAAACGACAACAACGACCTCTTTATGGTTGTACAGTATGTCAATTACGTTGGTGAAGGTCAAGACATGATAGTGGGTTATACGGATGTTATCAAAATCTCTGCTGACGGACAAGTTCTAAATCAGCAACTTCTCATTGCAGAAGAGAGTTTCCACATGGGCACGTTGGCGCGCTTGTATAAGGATGGGAAAAGCGGAGTATATGCTTCTTGGGTATACTGTTTGCAACATCAAACTATAAAGCTTTACCACTTCAATGCCAATGATAATGTTGACGGATTTAATGCGGTCAACCTCTTACCTCAAGGTAGATCGGCGGGTTCAATGAAGTTAGTAGCTGCTGTAGATCCTGCCACCGGTAACTTTAACAGCGTATTATGTGACGACGGAATGAAGAAGAGCGATATCTATTTCCAATCTGTTGATCTTACCGGTAAGACAACTTTCTCGGGTCCCGGCATTAAGCTGATTGATATGCCAGAAGGCGACCACTTTTCTTCGATGATGAAGTTTGTTCGTACCGAGGATAATCGCTATCTGCTGACCTATGTATATAATATGCACAATAAGGGTCAGTACCTTTACAAAGCATGGGTAGATGTTCAAAAAGGAAGCACCGTTCCCGAGTGTGTCGTGAGGGTTGATTACTTGGTTAGTGGCATGGGATCGTATGGCGATACGGATGCCGTTTATAACAACCACCTTCGCCTTTTCTGGCACTTTGGAGGTCATCCGGGAATATACCTCTACGATCTAAGTCTGAACTAATCACCTAAGACAAAAACGACTTTTCACCTCGAAAAGTCGTTTTTTTGGGTCATTTTCTTGCACATATCGCAAAAAAGTAGTAATTTTGCAGCCCTTTGTGACAAATACGACAATAATGAAAAAAGTTCTTACCATAGCAGGCTCTGACTCCGGAGGAGGCGCCGGAATACAAGCAGACATCAAAACCATCTCCGCCTTGGGCTGTTACGCTGCATCGGCTATCACTGCCGTCACGGTACAAAACACCTTAGGCGTGGCTGCCGTTCACCCTATACCGCCGGAGATAGTCGGCTCACAGATAAAAGCCGTACTCGACGACATCGGCGCTGACGCTATCAAAATCGGTATGCTCTTCTCTGCCGACACCATCCATACTGTGGCAAAAACTTTAAACTCTCAACTCTCAAACTTAAGAACTACTCTAAACTCTAAACTCTCCACTTTAAACTATACGACGCCAGTCGTATTAGATCCCGTGATGGTCTCGACTTCGGGTCATAGGCTGATGAAAGAGGATGCGATAGAGGCGTTGACAACGGAACTGATTCCGCTAGCGAGCGTTATCACTCCCAACCTCCCCGAAGCGGAAGTGCTGTTGGGCGAGAGGATAACCGACCTGCCCGCCGCAGCGAAACAGTTGGCGGAGAAGTTTAAGGTGTCCGTCCTCCTCAAAGCCGGACACCTTGTGAATGAAGAATTAAGAATGAAGAATGAAGAAT
>JAGHSR010000103.1 GCA_018065765.1 Candidatus Colicola coprequi | reverse complement strand
ATGTCGTACGACTTTGCCTCAGCCCCCAACCCACACAACGGCGTGTTCGCTGCCAACGCATATTGGGATATCAATCGTACCTATCGCAGTTATTTTGTATTGGGATTTCCTATGGAAAAATGTGTGTTGGGCATTGCCTTTTATGGTCGCCACACATTCGACAGTTCCGACAAGGAATGGATGTACTATGAGATTGAAGAGGTGCTCTTGAGGAACTGGCCTAACAAATATACCAAGAAATTTAACAACCTTTGGAAAGTGCCTGTTCTTTACAAGGATGGAGCGATGTTCTGCTCCTACGATGACCCGCAATCCATCGCGTACAAGGGTGATTATGCCATCAATCGCGGTATGCGAGGACTCATGTACTGGGAAGTTGAAGGGGATAATTCCAAAAAAGACTTGCAGCACGCCTGCTACAAAGCTATGAAGACCGCAGTCATCTCCGACACGTCCTTCACTCCGATAATGGATACGATACAGATACAAGATACCATCATCATCGAACGCCGTGATACTACAATCACCAAAAAATCTCTGTCCTATAGACACTAATATGAAACTTGCTCGAAACCTATTTTTCATTCTATCAGCCTCACTCCTCTTGATTGTTTCTTGTGAGAAAAAGCCACATCCCACACCGGATCCTGTGATTAAGGTAGATACGGTCGTTACACGCCATGTCACATGCGATACCCTTTCCTGCGATACCACTATTCGTGATACCGTCATCAATATCGACAACGACCTCGTTGTAGTGGCTTATTGCGCATACTATGGCAACAAACTACCTGACCCGAATTATCTCACGCACCTCATCTATTCCAGTGCTGAACTGAGTGTGGTGAACAATGTGTATCAAAAGATTCTCTTGTTCGACCCCGCTTCCAAACAACGGGAAAATCGCTTCCGTGCTATGTTGGCACTCAAGGAGAAAAATCCCAATCTAAAAGTCATGGTATCCATCGCCCATGTTTGCGATATTACCGGTAACTCGCAGGGTGGCAGTTTCTCTGCTATCAGCAAGGATTCCACACAACGACAGCACTTCGCACAAGACTGCCGCGCCCTCTGCGACGAGTATGGTCTGGATGGTATCGACATCAACTGGGAACTGCCCGGCATCAGCGAATCAGGTGCTGCATGCGATAGCATGGTGGATACCGACAATTTCAATCTGCTTATGCGTGACCTACGGGAGGCTTTAGGTCCTGATTTGTACCTCACGTATGCCGGACACAACCGATTCAAAGAGAAATATGGCAACGGATGGCGCTTCATGGACAATACCGCCGTGTATCCGTACATCAGTTGGGTCAATGTCATGTGCTACGGACTGGATGTGGCACCCAAACCACAGAACGCTATCTCCGAGCCAACGGCATTCACCGATTGCTTCCGCGTATATAAAAATTATAGAGATAACCAGTTCCCCATGGACAAGTTTGTGTTAGGTGTTCCATTCTACACGCGTTCTCCCTATGTCAAAGGCGAATGGTACTACTCTACCATTATGGAAATGATTAAGTACCAACCTAACACATACAAAATCAAACGTAATAGCAATTGGCATGTGCCATACGTTACCAAAAATGGAGAAATGGTTGGCAGTTTCGAGGATCCTGAGTCCCTTGCATACAAGGGAGAGTGGCTGCAGGGCAAAGGCATGCACGGCATGATGTGGTGGGACACCAACGGCGATGACAACAAACACTCCCTGCAAAAAGCTGCTTGGAACGCACTCAAGACGCAAACCCTCCACGACACCATATTCACCTTTACCCTCGATTCCATCATAACCTACGACACCATTCTTATTAACGATACCGTCCGCTAATTTATGAAATCCTCCATCCAACATTCACCATTCAGCATTTTGCATTCAGCATTTTGCATTCCTTTAGTTCTTCTTGCATTGGTAGCATGTGACAATCACGACCAACCTACTCCCCCCAAGTACGACACCACTGTTGTTGCCGTTTATGACACCACATACCGGCAGACCTTGCGTTGCGACACAGTTGCCATAGATACGCTGGTGCGCGATACTTTGGTTGATGTGCAAAACGACCGCGTTGTCGTGGGATATGTGCAGTCGTGGTTAGATGGTATTCCCGATCCGTTCCTCAACACCAACCTTTGCTACATGGGTGCTACTCCGGACATTACTCCGGATAGCGTCTATACGGGTTTTACGGTCATGAATCCCAACGTATTCAAGAGGGTTGTGGCACTCAAGGAGAAGAATCCGAATCTCAAGATTTCCCTCTCCTTCGCCAACTCCGATGTCGCCGGTGGTTTCTCACACATGCTCAAGAATCCTGACTATCGCCACAAGTTTGCAGAGGACTGTCTGGAGTTTTGCCAAAGCAATGGCATTGATGGTATTGACTTGGACTGGGAGTTTCCCGGGAAAGGCAGTGATGCCCTCACGGACGTGGTGCATGATGTGGACAACTATACGGCTGTTTTCAAGGAATTGCGCGAGGTGATGGGGCCCAACTATTTGCTCACGGTTGCCGGATACATCACGGACAAAGAGACTGTCAAAGATTCGTATGGCAACAAGTTAGGCTACAGGGGAATTGACTTAAAGAAGATCGAACCCTACCTTGACTGGATTAACCTCATGTGTTACGACTATGATCAGGGTGAGACGCGCCATTGTCCTCACAATGCGTTCATGGGCGGTCAGAGCGACAACGGTTCATCGGTCTATTGGTCTATCATCGCCAGTTATCGTGCATACCTTGCGGCCAAGTATCCGATGAACAAACTCGTTCTTGGCATCGCTTTTTATGGCAGACACTCGTTTGTCAATAGCAAGGAATATCAGTACAAGGAGATCGAGGATGTACTATTGAAGAACTTTCCCCACATGTACACAAAAAAGTACAACAACACTTGGCAAGTTCCCTGTCTGTACAAGAATGGTGAGTTTTTCTGTTCCTACGATGATCCACAGTCCATTGCCTACAAAGGTGGTTGGGCTGTCCGTCAAGGGCTCAAGGGTCTCATGTATTGGTCCAGTGCCGGTGATAACAACAAAAAAGACTTGCAGCACGCCTGCTGGGATGCTATGAAGAAGGAATTGATTACAGACACGACTTTCACCTATCAAGTGGATTCGCTCCTTGTTACCGATACCATCATCACCGAGCGCCGCGACACGACCATTACCAAACAACCCCTCGCCTCCAAGCGCTAACCCCCTATAGCAACTACACACCCTATAGCCCCTATAGCTTCTATAACTTCTATAGCCCCTATAACTTCTACAGCCCCTATAACTTCTATAGCTCCTATAGCCTCTATAGCACCTATAACTTCTATAGCACCTATAACTTCTATAGCACCTATAACTTCTACAGCCCCTATAATTTCTATAGCCCCTATAGCCTCTATAGCAGCTATTCTCAAAAAAAATCTAAAAAAAATTTGCACAGTTCAAAATAAAGCAGTACCTTTGCACCCGCTTTTGAATAGAAGCACGCGCAGATGCGCGACATGGTGGTCTTAGCTCAGTTGGTAGAGCATCGGATTGTGGTTCCGAGTGTCGTGGGTTCGAGCCCCACATTCCACCCCATGGACGCCTTTTGGGCGTCCTATTTTTGTTTTTAGGTGTACAGGCATAAAAAAGCGGCAATATCGTTATTGATATTACCACTAAAAAGACTACTAACTACTTTCTATCTACGAGACATTAACTCATCCTAATGTTTTTAGGATTTCCAGAAGAAATGCATCTGATACATTCTCCATATCTGACTTATCGTAAATGTACAAGATTGACAATTGTGTTTCCACAACAGCGATACGAATAATAACTCTCGCTCCACCTCTTTTCCCTTTGTGTTTAGAGGATATTGCCAATCGTACTTTTCGCATGCCATCTGTTAACTCATCCCCTTGAAATGGATTGATAGTCAATGACATCAACAGCAATTTAAAGTCTTCTGACAAAGAGGGGTAGCGCTTTTTCAATTGTTTAAAAGCACGTGCAAATTCATGTGAGAAACGAATGTCCGTAATCATAAAGAATCAATATAAGCAAAAGCCGCATTCACCGACATCGGAGATGCTTTTTCACATTGTTTCTTACCTCGATTAATGGCCAATGCTATCCGATATGCTTTTTCCAAGCGTTGCAACAAGAGCCAATGATTAGCAGGCATCTCAACAGAAACACGTTGATTATCTAATTCTTGCAAAAAAACCTTATCACGAATGGTTTGTCTCGATGAAGTTAAGCCTACCATAGTTATTTTCCTTTCCTTATATGTCTTGATTAACGATGATTAATGTTATATAATGAACAATTAATGTTTATGTCCTCTCCCCCTTCAGGGGGTTGGGGGGCTTATTCTCTGCATTCTTGATCTTTTTTGTCGTCGTCTATCTTTCTCACCGCATGGTTAACCCAAATGAGCTCGTATGAGGTCATTTGGAGAGGAGGACATTCCCCCATCTAGGGCCCCCGACGGAA